>JALWUZ010000744.1 GCA_027079895.1 Anaerolineae bacterium | reverse complement strand
ACAGCGGGAACATCGTCGCTATGGGCAGCGATTACACGATGGACGAGATACCGGCCGGCGGCACGGCTGATTTCTCCATCACCATTTACCTCGAGGAAGGGGTTGACCCCGACACGGCGGAGTACTATGTGATCGCCAAGGGGGTGCTGCCCTGACCCAAGTCGTGGCGAGAGAACACCGTCTCCCGACGGAGGCGGTGTTTTCGTTTGCCTCAAAGGTACGCGCCAGTCGCGGCTTGACACTCCTCCGTTTCGTGGTATCATCTCCGCAAATCGAATACCCGGCGACACTCTTATCCAGAGAGGTGGAGGGACCGGCCCTGCGAAGCCTCGGCAACCAGTCGGCGTGGCCGACATGGTGCCAATTCCGGCAGAACGGTGTTTCTGGAAGATGAGGGTGGTCACGTTTATCTCGTGCCCCTTCTGTTTTCCAGGAGGGGGCTTTTTTTGCCAGTGCGCCAGCCCCCGCCGGGACAGACACGAGGAGGTGAAATGTCAGAACGAAATATCGTCGTGACGGAGGCTACCGGCCAGTACATCGAGGACATCCCCGTCGAGATCGTGGAGCGCAAAGGCATCGGCCATCCTGACAGCCTGTGCGACGGGATCGCCGAACGCATCTCCGTCGAGTACACCCGCTGGTGCCAGGAGAACTTGGGCACGATGTTGCACCACAATTTCGACAAGGTGCAGTTGGTGGCCGGTGAGGTTGAGGTAGGCTACGGCGGCGGGTACATGCTCAAGCCCATCCGTATCCAAATCGCCGGACGAGGGACGCCCGCTTTCCAGGGGCGCAAGGTGCCGATGGACGAGATCGCCATCGAGGCCGCTAAAATGCACATCCGCGAGACCATGCGCTACCTCGACCCCGACCGGCACATGGTCATTGACAGTTACGCCGGGCGCGGCGCGGAAGAGTTGCAGTACGTCGTTGACCACGTGACCGCCAATGACACCAGTTTCGGCGTCAGCCACTGGCCCCGCTCCGGCCTGGAGCACGCCGTCTTCGAGACGGCTCAGTACATCAACTACCGGCTCATTGACCAGTTTCCCATCGGCGAGGATGTGAAGGTGATGGGGCTGCGGCGCGGCGACGAGTTGACGCTGACCGTCGCGCTCCCCTTCATCGCCGCCGAGGTGGGGGACGCGGCCGAGTACGAGGAGTTGAAGGGAGCCGCCGAGGTCGCCATCCAGGAGTACGCCGCCGGGCTCGACTCCCGCAAGGTGCGGGTGATGGTCAACATGGCCGACGACGTGCCCAACGATGCCGTCTACCTCACGCTCACCGGCACCTCGGCGGAGATGGGGGATGACGGCTCCGTCGGGCGGGGCAACCGGGTCAACGGCGTCATCGCCCCCTTCCGCTCCGCCAGCCTGGAGGCCGCCTGCGGCAAGAACCCCATCTCGCACGTAGGGAAGGTCTACAACGTGCTCGCGCTCCTGGCGGCCCGCGACATCGTGGAGCGCGTGCCGACGGTGCGGGAGGCGACGGTCTACGTCCTGTCCCAAATCGGCGCCCCGCTCGACCAGCCGTTGATGGCGACGGCGATGGTGCGCCCGGTCGGCGGCAGCCTGACCCCCAGCATCCAGGCGGACGTGCGGAGTATCCTCGATGAGCATCTGGCGCAGGTCTCAACCGTCCGCTCCCGCATCCTGAACCGCGAGTTGACCCTGTTCTAATCGCCGGGCGTCAAGGCGGTGCGATAGGGGCAGACCTGCGTGTCCGGTACGGTGGGGGCGGACCCGCGTGGACGGTGCGGTAGGGGCAGACCCGCGTGTCTGCCCTCCGCGTGTCTGCCCCCCGCGTGTCCGCTCTAACTCGAAACCCCAGCGCCACAATCGAGACGGCATCGGGTTTGACAAATGCAAGAGAGTCGTTACAATTGTGGCCGATGGCCGCTCAAGCGACGACTTTGCTTCTGGTGCGTCATGGCCGCTCGACGTGGAACGCCGCCGGGCGGATTCAGGGCCAGGCCGACCCGCCGTTGGACGATGTCGGGCGGGAGCAGGCCCGGCGGGTGGGAGAGCGATTGCGCCGCTACCACCCCCAGGCCGTCTACGCCAGCACCCTGCGCCGGGCTTTGGAGACGGCGGAGATCATCGCCCGACCCCTCGGCCTGCCGGTGACGCCCGATGAGCGGTTGCAGGAATACGACCTCGGCGTGCTCTCCGGGCTGACTTGGGAGGAGATTCAGGCTCGCCACCCAGAGATCGCGGCCCATTGGCGCAATCAACGCGGCGCGGCGGAGATCCCCGGCGAGGAAGGCTACCCGGCCTTCCTCGACCGCGTCCGGGCGGCCTTCGCGGAAATCGTCGCCCGACACGGCGGGGAGGCGGTCTGCGTGGTCAGTCACGGGGGCACGATGGGGTTATATCTCAATTACCTGATGGGATTAGGGGGACGCTTGTCCCCCTTTAGTTTTTCCAACTGCTCGCTGACCGTCGTCGAGGTCGGCGGGCCGCGCCTGCGTATTCGGGCGGTGAACGATACCTGTCATTTGGAGGTGGGGGATGATCTACGGTGAGAAATGCTATCTCAGGCCCATCGAGCGGGATGACCTGCCGCGCTTCGTCCGCTGGTTCGGCGACCCGGAGGTGCGCCGACACCTGCGGCCCTACCTGCCTTTCTCGCTGGCCCAGGAGGAGCGTTGGTACGAGCGGCTGCTGGTGCAGATCGAGCGGCAGGAGGATGTGACGTTCGCCATCGAGACCAACGAGGGGGTGCATATCGGCAACGTGGGGCTGCACAACATCAACTGGAAGGACCGCAACGCCGAACTGGGCATCGTCATCGGGGAGAAGGAGTATTGGAGCCAGGGGTACGGCACCGACGCCATCCGCGCTCTCCTGGGGATGGCCTTCCGCGAGATGAACCTGCATCGGGTCTATCTGCGGGTGGATGGCGACAATCCGCGTGCCATCCGCTGCTACGAGAAAGTCGGTTTTCGGCGCGAAGGCACCCTCCGGCAGACGGTGTTCCGCGAGGGGGCGTACCGCGACCAACACTTGATGAGCATCCTGAGGGGGGAATTCGAGTAGAGGGAGGGGATATGCACGGTACTATCAAGTTGTTCAGCGGGAGTGGCTGCCCGGCTCTGGCCGAGGAAATCAGCAGTCTCCTGGGCGTGCCTCTGTCCGGGCGAGACCTGGTTCAATTCTCCAATGAGAACATCTTCGTGCGCTTGCACGAGAGCATCCGCGGGCAGGATGTGTTTCTCATCCAGACCACCTCATCTCCGGTGAACTACAACATCATGGAGTTGTTGATTTTCCTGGACGCGCTGAAGCGGGCCTCGCCGGACCGGATCACGGTGGTGATCCCCTACCTGGCCTACGGTCGCTCCGATAGGAAAGACCAGCCGCGCGTGCCCATCACCGCCCGCCTGATTGCCGACCTGATTGGGGTGGCCGGGGCGGACCGGTACATCCTGCTCGACCTGCACGCGGACCAAATCCAGGGCTTTTTCAGCATCCCCGGCGATGTGCTGACAGTCTTCCCCATCCTGGCTGACTACTTCAAGGGGAAGAACCTGGACCCGGAGCGCACGACGGTGGTCTCCGCCGACCTGGGTTTCGCCAAGAAGGCCCGCAACCTGGCCGCCGAGTTGGACCTGCCGCTGGCGTTGATCGAGAAGCGGCGCGTGGCGATGAACACGGAGGCTCTGACGTTGGTAGGTGATGTAGAGGGGCACGATGTCATCATCGTGGACGAGGAGGTGGACACCGGCGGCACGATCGTCAATGCGGCCAACCTGGTGCGGGAGCACGGAGCGCAGGCGGTCTACCTGTGCTTCGCCCACGCGGTGTTCTCCGACCCGGCGGTGGAGCGGCTACGGTCGCTCGACGTGCAGGAGATCGTCACCTCCAACTCCATCCCGCTGCCGCCGGAGAAGCAGTTGCCCAACCTGACGGTGCTCTCCGTCGCCCAACTGTTGAGCAGCGTCATCCGGCGGGTGCATGAGGGGCGCAGTGTCGGTGAGGTGTTTCGGCGGTACCGCAAGTATCGGTGAGGGGTCGCCGCCTTCGAGCCAACACAAAGCCCCTGTGAGGACAGCCTCACAGGGGCTTCGGCTTTCTCACCGCCGTTGGCTCACTGATTCCGCAGCACCAGTGGCAGGTAGACTTTGTTGGGCAACGGCGTCGTCCCGCCGGCGGCTTCCGGCGACATCACGCCCCACTTCGAGAAGTGGCTCAGGTGGAGCGTGACCTCGTTGTGGACGGTGTCGAGGACGTAACTATCGGCCAGCACCCAGTCGCCGACCAGCGTCGAGTAATACACCGGCACCAACTGGGCCTCGTCCACGCCAGCGGCCTCTAGGACGGCGTCGGGGGGATAGGGGAAGATCACCGTCACCGGCTTGTTGAACTGGGTGATCTCCCGCCCGTCCTGGTCCACCGCCCAGATCTCGTACCCTGTCCCGATGAAGGCCCGCCCCGCGCCGAGGTCGGGCAACTCGTTGGTGGGCAGGATGTAGATCGTGACCGTCCCGGAGACGACCAACGCCCCCGGCGGGATGATCAACTCCACCCCGTCGGGCATCTCGATGGTCTGCATCTGGCTGCCGTCGAAGGAGATCACGAACGGGTCGAGCAGGACATCGCCGGGCATCAGCACCAGATCCTGGCGCACGTTGCAGTCGGGGTAGCCCACCGGCACCGTGACCTCTGCGCTCTCGTAGTACCAGCCGCCGTCCCAGTCCTCGTACAGGGCGCCGATGTGCCAGACGGTGTCGGAGATGACCGGCATGGCGTAGGTGAAGATGTTGGTGCCGGAGACGACCGGGGCGTCCGCCTCCGTCCACGCGCCGTCATCGGTCCAGCCCCAGACGTAGGCTGGATGTGTCACCGTGACGTTGACCGTCGGCGAGAAGGTGATCGTGCCGCTGATGAGGCCGTCCATCTGCCGGAAACGGAGTTCCAGCCCCGTCGCCGGGCTGTCGGGTGCGACCCACGGCACATCCACCGGCTGCGGGTTCATCCAGCCGCGAGCGTCCAACTCGTACTCCGGCAACCCCGCGCCGACGATGTAGCCGCCGGTCGGGACGTAGAGCGCGAAGTTCCCGCTCTCGTCGGTCTCCGTGTAGGTCTCGAAGTAGCCCACAATGGGGGACTCACCCTCGGCGTAGACGAAGGCGGTCGTTGTCAACGGGCCGCCGTCAGGAGCCAGCACCACGCCGGTGATGACCCCTCCGACGGGCCAGATCTCGAAGTCCTGGGAGATCACCTCGCCGGCCTGTACGGTGACGGTCACCGGGTCCGGCGCGGCCACGTAGCCGCTCTCCGGCGGCACCCAGGCCCGCAGATACCACGTCCCGGAGATGACATCCATCTCGTAATGCCCATCGTCGCCGACGAAGGCTTCGGCCCAGTGGCCGTACTCATCGTCGCCGAAGATGATGGCTCCGGGCGCGTCCTCGACCGGCGCACCCGTGGCCCCGTCCACCAGCGCGCCGGTGATGCGGGCGTCTTTGGACGGCAGCGGAATCGTGACGGTCGTCACCTGGCCCGGCTCCACCGCCACCGGGCCGCGCCAGCCGGAGACGTAGCCTTCGTAGGGCGGCACGTCTATGCCGACGTTGTAGGTGTAGCCGCCGCTCGCTTTGAGGATGAACATCCCGTTCCACACCTCGGCGTCGGAGAAGAAGTCGCCCGTCGCGGCCAACTCGGCCCAGGCCTGGCCGTACAGATCACAGATGCGCTGGCCGGTGTTCTCGTCCACGGCGATGCCCTTGATGCGGGCGTCGGCCAAGCGGAGTGTGAAGTCAATCCCGGCCACCGTCCCGCCTTCGGCCACATCCACCAGGCGCGGGCCGCCGGAGAAGACGTAGGGCATGTCGGGGTCCGGCTCCGGTTCCACGAACCACTGCCCGCCGGTGACGTAGAGCGTGTAGGCTCCGCTGGCGTCCGTCTCGGTCCAGTCCCAATCCCGGTCATCGGCCCGCCAAGCGGCCACCGGCACGCCTTCCACGCCGTCGCCCATGCCGTTGTAGACGTGGCCGGTGATCATAGCGTTATCGGAGAAGAGCACCAGGTCGCCCAGGTCGTAGGTCTCCCCGTGCCCGACGGAGACCGGGATGTCCTCCGGCCCTTGCAGGTTAGGATGGCCCACGTAGACGGACACTTCGTACCACCCGGCGTGGACGGGGATGCTGAAGTGGTAGTTCTCATCGGGCGTGACGCCGTTGTACATCCCATCGTCCGCCTCGACCCAGATGTCATCGGGCGCGATAATCTCGGCGCACGAGATCGGCCCCGCCTCACCGGGGCACAGAATCTGCCCCTCGATGACGGAGTCGGCGGTGACGACCTCCAGCACCACGTTGGAGATGACCTCCGTCACAGTGGCCGGCTCCTGGAAGGTGATGTGTACCGGCGGGCCGGGGAAGAACCAGTCGGAGTTTTCGCTACTCTTGTCACCAATCGGCTCGGCGTCCATCGGTTCGGCGGAAAGATACCACTCTCCCTCGGAAAGACTGAGCACGAACGAGCCATCCATCTCAACCTGGGTGACGGCGAAGCCGGGCGCGTCTATCCGGTCGGCGTACACCTCGGCATTCGACACGCCGTTGGTCGTTCCGGCGTAGTAGACGTGGCCGGTCACTTGCTTGAGGGCCAGCGGCAGAGTGATGACCCCCACGTCCACCAGCGAGGACGAGGTCGGCACGGTGACGGAGATCGCCGGGGCGGCGAGCCACCCCTGACTGTCCCAGGGCGGGCCGACTTGCAGGGTGAAGTCGCCGGTCGGCATGTTGCGGAAGGCAAACTGCCCCTCCTCGTCGGCGATGGCCTCCTCCCAGTAGTCGTCGTTCCAGATGGCGGCCCAGGAGTCTGGCACCGGGTTGCCCTGCTGGTCGTGGACGATGCCGACTACGTTGGTGACAGCCTGGCACATCTCCAGACGCACTCCTCTGGTGACCGGGACGACTGCCACCGGAGCGGACTGGACGTAGTCGCCGTCGTAAGGCGGGTACGCCTCCACTAAGTAGGTCATGCCGCTGATTACCCCGCTGATGTGGAACTCGCCCTCGTCATCGGTCTGGTCCCACCTCACATGCATCCATTCGTCGTCGTGGGCGACGACGAACGCGCCCGGTATGCGGTCGCCGCTGTGACAATCCACCACGTAGCCGCTGATACCGGCCTCATCCATCAGGTGGATGTTGATGACCTGGGTACTATCGGGGTCGTACTGGCTGTCGGGCTCCACGTGGACGAAGATGGGGGACGAGGGGTAGTACTCACCGGCGACATCCTGGGCGACGAGCCAGTAGTCGCCGGCTTCGACGCCGCCCAGCATGTACATCCAGTCATCGGCGGTGCAGTACTTGTCTATATCCGCTACGTCGCCGTACTCGTCCTCCAGCCAGACGTAGGCGCAGCCCTCGAAACCCCCGTGCGGCCCCATCACCATCCCCTTGACCCTGGGGTAAGTGAGCCGTATGTCGCCTACCTCGGTCAACGACGGCACGGTGGTGCCGGTCAGCGTGATGGGATGGGCCAGGGAGTGGGTGTAGGTGTAGGCCAGGAGGTCGGACGGCTCGGCCGTCAGGCTGTAATCCATCCCCAGGGGGAGCCACAGGCCGAAATCGCCGTCGTCGTTGGTGTACGCGGCGATGTCCACGCCGCAGTCGCACATATTCTCCGCGTTCATCCAGGCCACCGGCTCATCACCGGCGGGCAATGGGTAGCCGTCCGGTGCGACCACCCGCCCGACGACGTTGGGGTAGTTCAGCGTCAAGGTGATGGGGAGCAGATCGGCCTCGACCGTGACCGACACTATGCTGGAATTGGCCAGGGTGGGGATGTCGCCCGGCATAGGCAACGCTTCCAGGTACAACACCGTGCCGGTGTGGAAACCGCCGAAGTAGGCCGGTTCGCTGCCAGCCCGCTCGGACATACCTACATCCTCATCGTCACTCCCCAGGTGGACGTTGCCGGTGATGATCTCCCCGTTGGGATCCAGCACCCACACCGCCAGTTGAGGGGTGGTCAGTTGCAGAGTGATGAACTGCGTGCCGGTGATGAGATACTGGCTCTCCTCGTCCACATCAACCCACCGTTCCTGGGCCGGGAAGAGGTTGAGTTCTTCCACGCCGTCGGTGTGAAGAGAGTATGAGCCGTCGAAGAGGCCGCCCAGCGCGTACCATCCGTTGACGCTGTCCATATCGGCTACGCGATCGCCGGCGTCATCTGCCAGCCACACGCTGACGCTCTCGGTGATGAGGTCGCCGGAGGGCCCGACGATGTAGCCGGCGACGGCCGGGTAGGTCAGCGTCAGCGGCGCGGTGCCGGGGATCTCGTCCTGTGCCACGTAGAACGGGATGGAGCGGGTGTAGGTCGTCGCCAGCGTCCCGCGCGGGCGGGCGATGAGGTAGTGATCGGCGTCCTCCAGCCCCAGGCCGTACTCGCCCGATGGGGTGGTCATCCGGGGGCCACCCTCCCAGGTGTCCGACCTATCGTTCCAGGCCTGCACCTCGGCCCAGCCGACTAACTCGCTTCCGCCGGTGTCCATCACCCATTCCACCGGGTCTCCGCCGGGGTAGAACACCGTCCCGGAGAAGTTCGGGCTGCTCAGGACGATGTCGTGGTGCTGAGTGGCGTCGGGGTCGTATTGGCTGTCCATCTCCACCATAAACGGCCCAGCGGATCCGCTGGCGAAGATGGTGCCGTCCGGCGGCGACGCTTCCAGCCACAGTTCCTCGCTGGGCAGGCCGCCGATGGAGTAGTTCCCGTTGTGGTACTCGGCGACCGCCACGATGTAGAAGTTATCGTTGTTGTGCTGTTGCCCCTCCACGATGATCGTGCCATCGCCGGCCGGGGTGACGCCGTCCGGCTCGTAGACCGTCCCTGTGAAAGTGGCGTAGGTCAGACGCAAAGACCCCAGATTAACCGTCTGGGCATCGTGGTACAGCATAAAGTACGTCGGGATTGTGGGATAGTAGGGGCTGCCATCCGGCGGGTTGCCCTGTACCATAAACCGCCCCGGTATGCATTCGGCCAGGGAGAGGTCGAAGGCGAACCCACCGGCGGCGTCGGTGTCCAGGCACTGAATGACATCCCCCCACGAATTGTCATCGTTGACGAGCCGCAGACAGACCGTCGTTGCGTTGCTGATAGAGGTGCCATCCGGGTTGATGATGGTCCCGGAGATGACGGCGTTCGGCGTCGCCGGCGCGGCGGTCGTCGGGCCGGTGAACAGGAGCGCGGCCGCGAGCATGACCGCCGCCAACCCCAAGACGGACAGGTAAGATAGATAGAACTTTTTCGGTGTGTGGACTTTCATTTTACTCCTCCGTTTCTATCCGCTGAGTGATTTTTCAGACCGGGTGTATCTTCTGTGAACATCATGCCATAGTCAATCCCTCCTTTCCTCAAACCAAATTCCCACCTAATCTTATCATCACCCTGGACGCGGGTCAATGGGAATTTTGTACCAGCGACGACGAGGGCTGATGGGTAGGCGATGGCACTGCCATCGCCTATCCGCCGCTTGACGTTCTCCCGGTCTGGGTTAGAATCCGGCCTATGAGCCTGAAATATCACATCTCCACGCTCGGCTGTCAGATGAATGTCGCCGACTCGCGGCGGCTGGCCTCCGCGCTCGAACAGTTGGGGTACGCGCCCGCCGAACGGGCCCAGGAGGCCGATGTCATCGTCCTCAACACCTGTGTCGTCCGGCAGTCCGCCGAAGACAAGGCCTACGGGCGGCTGCTCTCCTGGCGTGCGCTGAAGGAACGCCGCCCGGAGACGGTCGTCGGGCTGATGGGCTGTCTGGTGGGGGTCGGCGACCCGGCCCCGCTGCGCCGCCGCTTCCCCTGGGTGGACGTGTTCCTCCCGCCGTCGGAGCCCGGCCCGCTGCTGGACTTCCTGTCCGCTCGCGGACTGAGCGACCCGGCCCGCGCCCAGGAGGCCGCCGAGACCGCCCGCCGCTATCACCTGCAAGACGGCGGCTGGCTCATCCCCACGCCGGAGCGCGGACGGCTGGTCGCCGCCTACGTCCCCATCGTGCTGGGCTGCTCCCACGCCTGCACTTACTGTATCATCCCCTACCGGCGCGGCCCGGAGCGCAGCCGTCCCGCCGCCGAGATCGTCGCCGAGGTGGAGTCGCTGGTCGCCCAGTCCGTCCGGGAGGTCACGCTGTTGGGGCAGATCGTGGACCGGTACGGCCTGGACTTGCCGGGGGAAAAAGGCCGTTCGCCGCTGGCCGCGCTCCTCCGTCAACTGCACGAGATCGCCGGGCTGGAGCGGATTCGTTTCCTGACCTCTCATCCGAACTGGATGAGCGATGAGTTGCTCGACACGGTGGCGGAATTGCCGAAGGTCTGCGAGCACATCGAGGTGCCGGTGCAGGCCGGGGACGACGAGGTGCTGGCCCGCATGCAGCGCGGCTACACAGCCGACGATTACCGCCGTCTGATAGACCGCATCCGGGAGCGCGTGCCGGGGGTCTCCATTGCCACCGACATCATCGTCGGCTTCCCCGGCGAGAGCGCGGCGCAGTTCCAACGCACTTACGACCTGCTGGCGGAGTTGCGGCTGGACAAGGCCCACATCGCCCGCTACTCGCCCCGCCCGCAGACCGTCGCCGCCCGCCGTTTCCCCGACGATGTGCCGCCAG
>JALWUZ010000743.1 GCA_027079895.1 Anaerolineae bacterium | reverse complement strand
CCCCGGAGCCAACCCGGCCCCCCGTTTGGAGCCTTTCGCCCGCCAGGAGGCTGTGGTCAACTACTACCACGGGGATGACCCCGCCGGCTGGCAGACCCACGTTCCGGTGTGGGGCGGCGTGCGCTATCGTGACCTCTACCCCGGCGTGGATTTGGAGGTCGGGGGCGCGGCGGGCCGCCTGGCGTGGCGGTTCACAGGCCGCGCTCCCGCGTCGCTGTCCGCGGCGCGGCTGCGGGTCGCGGGGGCGGAGGACGTCGCCGTGGCGGACGGCCGCCTGCGTCTTTCCACCAGCGCGGGGGACTTCGCCCTGCCTCTGCCGCTCTTGGACGGGGGGAGTGCGCCGGCGG
The DNA here is from genome assembly GCA_027079895.1 of Anaerolineae bacterium. GTDB lineage: Bacteria > Chloroflexota > Anaerolineae > B4-G1 > B4-G1 > JALWUZ01. Next base: position 2,874 of record JALWUZ010000743.1, on the reverse strand, counting down.
AGAAGCCCGCCATCACCCGTCTCGGCGACGAGGAGTTCCTCATCGCCGCCCCCTTCGCGTCCGACAGGGCGCCTGCCGCCGCTGCTCCCGACATCGCCTACCCAGAGGAGGCCTATTTCGGCTCTTTCCTGGGCGGCTCCGGCAGCGACTGGGGGTACGACATCGCCGTGGCGGGGCAGGGGGACATCCTGAACCGCGACGGGGATTTCCCCGCCGGTGAGAGCCGCTCCGTCTGGCTGGTCGGCGTCACCTATTCGGCGGATTTCCCCACCGCGCCCGGCAGCGGCGACCTGCAAGGCACGACCGACGCCTTTGTGACCCGTTTCAAGCGGACGGCGGTTTACGTCCAGTCGGTCTTCAGTGCCTACGTCGGCGGCTCGTCCAGCGAGGCCGCCCTGGGCGTCACCACGGACGCGGACGGCAACGGTTATGTGGTCGGCTGGACGACCTCGGACGACTTCGCCGTTACCGCCAACGCCTACGACACCACTTACAACGGCTGCGCGGACGCTTTCCTCCTCGAAATGGACGGCGACGGCACGTTGCTCTACGCGACCTATCTGGGCGGCTCGCGGCGGCACATTCCCGGTCTAGGGGACGAGTGCGGGGATGACGAGGCCGACGCCGTCGCCGTGCGGGACGGAGTCGTCTATCTGACCGGGTGTACCAGCGCGGATGATTTCCCCACCACGTCCGGCGCCTACGACCGCGTTTACTCTAACCCCGACATCGGCCTCAACGATGACGTGTTCGTCGCCCTGCTGCTTCCTCAGGAGAACGGGAGCGCGGCCCTGCGCTATAGCACTTTCATCGGCGGCGGAGGGTGGGAATGCGGCTCCGACCTGGCCGTGGACGACGCCGGGACTGTCTACGTGGTGGGCACGACCGGCTCGATCTTGAGCACGACCGGTTCGATCTCTGCGCCCTCCATAGACAACGATTTTCCCACCACGCCAGGGGCTTTCGACACGCAGGCCGCCCTCAACGACCCCCAGGCCTTTCTCCTCCGTCTCGACCCGGCCGGCAACGGGAAGGCCGACCTGCTCTATTCCACTTTCCTCGGCGGGACAAATGTACCCGGCGGGACGAACATAGAGGAGGGACAGAGCATCGCGCTCGCCGGAGATGGCGAGGTGTACGTCGCCGGGGAGACCGGCTCGCCCGATTTCCCCACCACCGCCGGGGCCTTCGACTCCACCTGTGGCACGGATGGCAACTGCAACTCACGGACCGACTTCTTCCTCAGCCGTCTGAACCCCGCCGGCAATGGGGAGGCCGACCTGCGCTACTCCACTTTCATCGGCGGGAACTACTTTGAGGGTTTCCAGGGCGACAGCGACATCGCCCTCGGCCCCGCCGGGGATGTCTACATCGGCGGGGACTCGAGTTCGACGGAGGGGCTCCCCATCACCGACGACGCTTTCGACTCGGACGGCGACTCAGGGAGCGGTGACATTTTCGTCGTGCGCCTGCGGCCCCAGGGGGGGAACGACGACTTGGTGCCGGTGTACGGCACTTTCGTCGGCGGCTACTCCTCCGAAGCGGGAGGGGCCCTCGCCCTGGACGAGGACGGGCGGGTCTATGGGGCCGGGTTCACGCGCTCCAGCAGTTTCCCCGTCACGGAGCACGCTCTCTACCAGAACTTCGGCGGGGACTACGACGCTTTCTTCTTCCGCCTGCTGGCCCCACCGACCCTCGACCTGTCATCCTCCACCAAGACCGTCGCCCCCCAGACTGCCGCCATCGGCCAAGAGGTCACTTTCACCGTGCGCCTGGTCAACAGCGGGTCGGTCGGCGCCGCCGTCTCCTTCACCGACACGCTGCCGGCTACGCTTGTTCTGCAAGGTACGCCCGTCGCCAGTTCCGGCCCCTCCCCGGAGGTGAACGGCCCGACTATCACCTGGGCCGGGACGGTGGAGGCCGATGGCGCAGTCCTCATCACTTACACCACTCAGTTCTCGGCCGGCACCGCCTATCTCCCGGCCGTCAATCGGGCCCTCGTCAGCGATGGTCAGGGGCACGTGTACACCCTGATGGCGTTCGTCAACGGCTACCGGGTCTATCTGCCGCTGGTGACGAAGGGGAACTGACGCCGGAACGTCCGCAAGCCGCGAGTATGGCCGAGTATCCGTCCGCCGGAGGAACTAACCTCGTCCGCGAGGCCCGCCAACTGGCCCTCGATGAGTTGCTCCGCGTCCCCCAGGACGGGCACAGTCTCTCGATTGACCATTCCTTCCCCGAAGAGTTCGTTGACAATCTCTCCCGCCGCGAGGTGTTCAACAAACATCTCTTTCGCCCCAACACCTACTTGCATAAGTGGTGGGCGCGACGGTGCGGCTCCACGTTCCGCGCCATACTCAAGCAGTTCGTGCCCGACGAGGGGCGACGCGATTACTACGCTGCCGGCGGGTTGGAGGGCAAAGTGGTGCTCGACCCGATGATAGGCGGCGGCACGATTCTTCACGAGGCGATTCGGTTGGGGGCGAACGTCATCGGGGCGGACATTGACCCCATCCCGATCGTCCAGGCCCGCGCCACACTCACCCGCGCCGCCTTGTCGGACTTGCAGGCCGCTTTCAGCCGGTTCTTCGCCGACCTGTACGACAGCCTGGGATACTACTTTCAGACCGAATGTCCGACGTGCCAGCGGCCCGTTGACTTTCAGTACACGCTCTACGGCCGGCGCAAAGCGTGTGCTTGTGGGGAGGTGGTGCAGATTGACCAGTATGACTTGCGCCACGAGGATAGCGGGAAGATTCGTATCTGGCCGGACAGTTGGGAGATCACCGGCAGCGCGGACGTTCCACAGGCCCCGGCCAAGACCACGCGCTTGATCACCAAAGCCGAAAAAGTGTGTCCTTCCTGCGGGCGGGA
>JALWUZ010000742.1 GCA_027079895.1 Anaerolineae bacterium | reverse complement strand
GTAGTAGGCGGTGTCGGTGGTGACGGTGGCGTGGATGGCGAACTCCACCTGCTCGCCGGCCGTGACGGTGACGGTCGCGTTGATGCCCGTGCCGTCCACTCCCAGCGGCAGCGTGTCGGTGACGACGACGCCCACCGCGTCCGTCCCGCCGCTGTTGGCGACGATGACGGTGTAGGTGACGGGGTCGCCCAGGCGGGCTGGGTCGTGAGCCGTCGCCACCGTCTTGGCGATGGTGAGCACAGGCGGTGTTGGCGCGGACTCGACCGTGAAGGCCGCTGCGTCGGAGCCGCTGCCGCTGCTGTGGGCGAAGTAGGCGGTGTTGGTGATCGTCTGCCCGTAGTAGGCGGTGTCGGTGGTGACGGTGGCGTGGATGACGAACTCCACCTGCTCACCGGCCGTGACGGTGACGGTCGCGCTGATGCCCGTGCCGCTCACCCCCAGCGGCAGCGTGTCGGTGACGACGACGCCCACCGCGTCCGTCCCGCCGCTGTTGGCGACGACGACGGTGTAGGTGACGGGGTCGCCCAGGCGGGCCGGGTCGTGAGCCGCCGCCACCGTCTTGGCGATGGTGAGCGCGGGCGGCGGCGCGGCTTCGGTCGTGAAGGCCGCCGTGTCGGAGCCGCTACCGGCGTCGGATGAGCCGTAGACGGCGGTGTTGACAACGGTCGTGCTGTAGTAGGCCGTGTCGGTAGTCACCTGCGCCGTGAAGCGGATGGTGTACTCCGTCCCACCGGCCACCGGCCACGGCCCCCACAGGATGGTGTCGTTGTCCGGCGGAGGCAGGACCGCCGACCCTTGCTCGACCCAGTTCTCGAAGGTGACGGCGGCCGGCAGGGTGTCGGTCAACATCACGCCGTTGGCGGTCTCCTCGCCGGTGTTCCTGATGGTGATGGTGTAGGTGACGATGGCCCCAAGCGGCACGTCGTCGGTCGGCTCCACCGTCTTGGTGATCGCCAGCGCAGCCAGCTCGGTCGCCATGTCGAAGTAGGCCAGCACCGGGTCGTGGTCGGAGACGCCGAAGGAGATGACCTCCGTCTCCCAGGCCGCCGGATAGTCGGCGTTGATGTGTACCGGCGCGAACTGCACCAGGTTGTCCCACAACGCCGACGAGACGAGGATGTGATCCAGCACCTCCGACATGCCGTTGTAGACGTAGGAGTACCGCTGCGCGGCGGGCAGCGCGTAGAAGGTGTTGGTCAGGTTGCCGGTGCTGTAGAGGGCCAGCAGCGGGTCGGAGTCCATAAAGTCGTTCAGGTCTCCGGCGACGGCCACGAAGTCCACCGTGTCCATCAGGTCGGCGGCGTACTCGGCGACCAATTGCGCCTGGGCCAGCCGCCGGTCGGCGCACTCCGGCAGGCCGCAGGTCGAACTGGTGCCTTTGGACTTGAAGTGGTTGGCGATGAAGGCCACCTGCCGCTGCGCTCCGTTGTAGGTGAGCGTGCCGGTCATCACCACCGGACGGCGGGAGAAGAGCGGGTACTCACCGCTGGGGCAGGAGATCGGGTCGTAGGTGGCCGCGCTGCTGCTGCCGTAGGGGGCGCAACTCTGCAAGGTCGTCCAGTCGTCCAGTTGCACCCGATCGGTGTCGTAGAGCAGGGCGACGCCGTGACAGCCGACATCGGGATGCGAGGCGAGGTAGGCGTAGTTGTAACCCCTAGCCGCCAGCGCATTGACCAAGTCGGTGATGACGCCGGTGACGGTATCGCTGTCGTAGTTGACGCAGGTCTGGAGGGTGGCGATCTCCTCCACGCTGAGGAAGAGCGGGCCGCCCAGCGCGTCTATGGCGTCGGCGACTTTGGTCAGTTTGACGGCGTCGTCCTCCCCGTCGAAGTTGAGCAGGTTGAAGGCGGCGATGGTGAACTGGTCGGCGGGGGCGTGCCCGTAGGACGGGAAGTCCGGCAGCGGCGCGGCGTGGATGAGGCTCAGCGACCCCTCCTGCTCCACTTTCCAGTTGGAGTAGGTGAAGTGGAGCGGGCCCGCTACGCCGGAGATGACGTCGCCGACTTTGAAGTCGCCAGTGTCCACGATGCCGTCGTCAATGCCGATGCGGTAGCCGTCGGGCGGGTTGGTCTGGAGCACCAGCCGGTCGAGGCCGGTGTCGCCGCGCACGATGTAGGTCTCGCCGTACTTGTTGGTCGGGCCGACGACGGTCGCCGTGACCGGCACCTCGACGAGCATGCCCTCGAACGGCTCCAGGTAGTCATCGGCGGCGCTCCGGTCGGCGGGCGGGTCGAGTTCCACCACAGCGGGCAGCGGCTGGCCGTTGGCGATGATGTCGAAGTCGTCGCCGGAGTAGGACGCGCTGATCTGGGTGCAACTGTAGTACTCCGTCGCCATGCCGGTGACGGCCACCAGGTCGCCGACGGAGACGCCGCTTACCCCCTGGTTGCCGCGGTAGACGAAGAGGCCGTCGGAGGTGGCGGTGATGCCGTCGCCCGCCACGTCCTGGATGAAGACGCCGCGCAACAGGTCGGAGACGCCGACGACGACGCCGCAGGTGGTGACGGTCTGCCCGTCGTAGGGGGTCGTGTCGCCGCTGCCCTGGATGTCGTAGGTGTGGGTGTAGTCGGCCGGGCAGCCGCTCGAGATGCCCGTCTGAACCGGCATACCGGTCCCGCGGGTGAGCCAGTTGGAAGCCCAGACGTAGTAGGCGTCGTTGGTGATGTAGTCGCCGGCGGTGCCGGTGGCAGTCACGGCGAAGTGAACCGTCCACTCCGCACCGTCGCCCAGTGTGGCCAGCATCCAACTGACGGTGTTGCCCACCTGAACCCCGTCGTCGCCGATGAAGGCCAGCGTGGAGTTGGCGGGGATGGCGTCGGTGATGACGACGTTGGTCAGGGTGATGCCGGTGTTGTTGGCGGCGACGAGGGTGTAGGTGTAGACCTGGTTTTCGAGCACGGCGTCGGGGCCGTACTTGTTGATCTGCAAGGTCGGCGGGGAGTACTCGGCGATGTCGGCCTGGATGCGCGGCTTGACCTCGTAGTCGGTGTTGTAGATCTCGGCGATGCCGGTGATGACGTAGTGGTGGCCGACCTGGACACCGCCCATGTCAATGTTGGTGTTCTTGTCCACGTAGACGAGGGCGACGCTCTTCCCCTGGCCGTCGCTGATGTCTACCTCGTAACTGTAGGTGAACTCATCCACACGGGTGGCCTGACCGCGGAACGTCACCAGCCAGCCGAGGGCGTCATCATCGTCGTCCACCTCGCTGACCTCTTTGTGGAGCGGGGCGGGCACGTCGGCGGGGGTGCCGTCCACCACGATGACATCATTGTTGTCCGCCGGCTGGATGCGGACTTCGTTGCGGTAGGAGTCCACCTCGCCGGTGACTGTCACCAGGTCGCCCAGGGTGACGGTCGGCAGGTCGTCGCCGATGCAGTAGACGGCGATGCCGCCGGTGCCGTCCTGGACGTAGAACTTGACGCCGCTACCGGCATAGAAGCCGCCGGTGTACATCGTCGCCCGCCCGGCGACGGTGACGGTATCGCCCAGCATGGTGCGGGCGGTGCCGATGGAGGTCAGCAGGCCGGAGACGGCGGTCTCCACCGGCGCGCCGGTCTCGTGGGTGAGCCAGTTGGAGGCCCAGACGCGGTAGGAGTCGTTGGTGATGGTGACGGAGCCGGTGGCGGTGACGACGAAGCGGACTTCCAGCGAGCCGCCGTTCGCCAGGCTGCCGACGGTCCAACTGACCACTCCGGGGGCGGCCTCGCTGCCGCCGTCGAGGGCGTAGGCGAAGGAGGCCCCGGCCGGGACGGCGTCGGTGATGACCAGGCCGGTCAGGTCGCTCCCGGTCAGGTTCTGGACGGTGAGGGTGTAGGTGAAGGCGTCCCCCTGGTTCACCTGCGCGGGGGCGGCTTTCTGGATGCTCAACCCCGCGCCGACGGTGGAGAACGTCCAGACGTAGTCCTCGCCCATCGTTATGGTGGTGCCTTCCCAGATGATGGACTTGTCCAGGGTAGCGGTGAAGAGGGTGGCCGGTGCCAGGTCACTGGTCGGGGTGAAGATGGCGGTGCGGGAAGCGTCGTCGTAGGTGACGCTCCCGTCCACCGGGCCTGCCGGCCCCTCGACCAGGAAGGTGGCCCCATCCACGCCGGTGACGGTGACGTTGAAGGTGGCGCGGATGTCGCTGTCCCAGGGGATGTTGGTCGCGCCGTCTGCCGGGTCGGTGGAGATGACGTGCGGCCGCATAAAGATGTCGGCGTCGTAACGCGGCTCCAGTTTGTAGTTGCCGTAGGCGTACCAGCCGATGCCCCGGATGTAGTCGTAGTAGTCGTTGAGTTGCGGGGTGTAGGTCAGGTCGCCGTCGTTTCCCCCGAAGTCGTCGGCGCGGGTCTCGCCGGAGCCGTCGTCGAAGGCCCACTCACCGTAGCCGAGGTCGTCATCGGTGACGGTGGCTTTCTGGAACTCGATGAGCACGCTTTCCCACTGTTCGGCGGTGTCGGCGTTGACGAAGTCGCCAGTGGGGATGACCTGCGGGGCGGGCAGGGGGTTGCCGGTGCTGATGACCTCCTGGGCGTGCGGGGCGGAGCGGATGTTGAGTTCGGTCATCCCATTGTACTCCTGCACCTCGCCCAGCAGTCGCACGTAGTCGCCCTCGCTCACGTCGCCGAAGGCCCCGCCGACGTAGACCATCAGGCCGCTCCAGGGGCCGCCGCCGGGCTCTTCGATGACGAAGTTGTTGCCGGTGTAGCCGATCTCACTGGTGCCGGCCACGACGACCCCCTCCGTCCAGACCACATTGTTCAGGTAAGGGGAGGCATCGTCGGAGGCGGGGTCGGTCACGTACTGGATGTCGTGGATGGAGACGAACGGGTAGGCGGTGGCCGACCATAAACTGTAGTTATCCGCCGGGTCATCGTTCGCGCCGGCGCGGCTGACCTCCACCTCGTTGGTGATGACGGTGCCGGAGGTGACGCTGACGTTCACGGTGGCGGTCAGGTAGAAGTCGAGCGAGTTGCCGGCCTCCAAGTCGCCGACGGCCCAGGTGATGACCTGCCGTCCGCCGACCGAGGAGATGGTTGGAGTCAACCCGCTGCTGTCGCTAACGTAGGTGACGCTGACCGGCATGGTGTCGGTGAGGGTGATGTTGGTCGCGGAGACGGCTCCTCCGTTGCTCAGGCCAATCTCATAGACGATGTGGTCGCCGATGACGACGAACTCCGGCCCCGACTTGGAGATGGTCAGTTGCGGGTAGGGGGAGATGACGGTGTAAAGGGCGTCGGTGGTGAGGGAGTCGTAGGTGCCGCTGACTGCGACGGTGTTGGTGACGGTCTCCTCGTACCCGGCGGTGTTGGTGACGGCGAAACTGAGGGTGACGGGGTGGCCGACGGTGATGCTGCCGCTCCAGTAGACGGTCTTAGACAGGTCATCGTAGAGTGCGCCGCTCGGCTGCTCGATCCAGTAAGAGAACGAGGTGCTGACCGGCAGGGTGTCGGTCAGATAGGCTTGTGGCTCGTCGCCGATGCCGTTGTTCTCGATGGTGATGGTGTAGGTGACGAGGCCGTTCGGCGGCACGGAGACGTTCGGCTCAGCGGTCTTGGAGACGGAGAGGGCGGAGGGGCAGGCATTCGCCGCGCCAGGAGTGCCATAATCTCCCGCGCTGCCAGGCCAAGCCGTTGCTGCCTCGCACCAGTTGGCGCCCACGTTATTGTCCAGCGTCGGGTTGATGAGTTGCATTGATGCCCCATTGGGGTCTGGGAAGGTGGCGCCATTGTCGTAATTGACACGGTCTACCTCCACGGAGTTGCACTCCAGGATGACCTCGTCGCTACTGTTCCCCAAGTAGAAGTTGGTGTAAGTGTAAGCGACGGTGACACCGCCGTTGGTGGCGGGGTTGCCATCTATGCCTAGAACCATATACGCGCCGGGGGCGATGACGAGCGGGCCGCCGTTGTTGATGATGTGTGAGTCATAGTCGTCATCCTTCAGTATGCAGCCGTTGATGTCCACCGCTTGGGTGCCGGCGTTGTATAGTTCGATCCATTCGCCGTTGCTATCGGATACAGCCGCGGGATTCTGGAGGATCTCGTTGATGACGATCGGCGGGACGAACACCTCGAAATCGAACACGGCGGAGTCCTCCAGGTAAGCCCCGTTGTACCCGACGGTGGCGGTGTTGGCGACCGACGCGCCGTAGGTGCCGGTCACGGAGGCGGTGAACTGCCAGTAGATGACCTGGGACACGTTCACGTCCCCGTTCCAGGTGATGGTGTTGCTCGTCAGGGCGGTATTGGTCGGGGAGACGATCCAGGAGCCGAAAGTGACCCCGGTCGGCAGGTCATCGGTCAGGTAGACGGTGTTGGCAGCCTGGTCGCCGCTGTTCCCCAGTTCGATGGTGTAGGTGACGAGGCCGCCGAGGGGCACGTCCGTGTCCGGCGTGACGGTCTTGGTGACCGCCAGTTGCGGCCCCTGATGCACCGTGAGCACGCCCGTTTTATCTATGGAGAAGGGGATACCGTCGGTGTCGCCGTAGGTCCAACCGTTGTGAGGATTGCCCGTGCCCCAGTTGCCGTCGAAACGGGTGGCGTAGGAGTATACCCCGGTGGCCGTGGGGACCAGGCTCTGCATGAACTCGTCGTTGTCCCCACAACCGGAGCAGGACGGGTTGTAATTCATCGCCGTCCACGTCCAGTTGGCCGGGTCGGTGTCGGTGCCGTACCCCAGTTCGGCTTTGATGCCCCGCCCCTCGCCGGCCGGGTCGGTGACGTTCTGGATGTAGACCTGCCCGTAGATGTAGCCGGTATCCTGACCCAGGTTGATCTCCACCGTATGCGGCCATTGCAGGTTGGCCCAGCCGACGACGACGTTCCGGTAATCGTTGACGGTGCTCGTCATGAAGACGGTGTAGGAACGGTTGTTGGTGTTCAGCCAGTCCCATTGCGCCGGGCCGGTGAGCAGGGTGTCGGTGTAGACGATGTACTTGTAGGCGTAGGTGCCCTGCGGGAGGGCGACGGTGGCGGTGAAGGTCTCGTAACCGGCGTCGGCGGTCAGCGACAGGGCATTAGTGCTCCAGGAGTTGAAGTCCCCGGCCAGGTAGAGCGACTCGCCGGTGTGGACTACGTCCTCCGGGTCGTGGTAAACGAAGGTGACGCTGTAGGTGCGCTCCACGGTGAACGACGCGCTATCGCTGCCAGCGCTGGTGGTGTGGCTGTACTCGGCGGTGTTGATGACCGTCTCGGCGTAGTCGCCGGTATGGGAGACGACGAAGCGGAAAATGAGCGATGAAGCCTGGCTCACCGTGCCGCTCCAGGTGATGACCCCGCCGCTCTCCACGGCCCTGGAGGGCTGCTCCACCCAGCGGGCGAAGGAGACGTCAGTGGGCAGGGTGTCGGTGAACAGGACCCCGGCGGCGTCGGCCATGCCGCTGTTCGCCAGTGTGACGGTGTAGGTGACGGCCCCGTGGTAGGCTACATCGGTATCCGGCGCAGCCGTCTTGTTGATGGAGAGGTTGGGGGTAGCGGGGGCGACGGTGAAGACCGCCTCATCGCTGCCGCCGCCGGTGGAGTGGGAGTAGTAGACGGTGTTGGTGACGACATCCTCATAGTTGCCCACGTGAGTGACGACGAAAGTGAGAGTGACGGCGTCGTGGGCGGTGACGGTGCCGGTCCAGGTGATGACATCGTTGTTCACCATAGCCCCGTGCTGCTCCACCCAGCGGACGAAGTCCACCTTTGCCGGGAGGGTGTCGCTGATGGTGGTGTTCACCGCGTCGGACGGGCTGGAGTTCGCCAGCGAGATGGTGTAAGTCACCTCGCCGTGATAGGGAGCGTTGGAACTGGGGTCAGCCGTCTTGGAGATGGACAGCGACGGAGAGGCGACGGTGAAAGTGACGGCGTCGCTGCCCCCGCCGGTGGAGTGGGAGTAGTAGGCGGTGTTAGTTATGACGGCTCCGTAATCGCCCGCCTGGGTGACGACGAAGGTAAAGGTGACGGCCTCGTTGGCGCTGACGGTGCCGGTCCAGGAGATGTCGCCATTGATCTCGGTAGCGCCAGACGGAGCGGACACCCAGTGGTCGAAGCCCATTCCCGACGGAAGGGTATCGGTGAAGGAAGCCCCGCTCGCGTCCGTATTGCCGTTGTTCATCAGGGCGACCGTGTAAGTCACTGCGCCGTGGTAGGGCACATCGGGTGCCGGGGTCGCCGACTTGGAGATGGAAAGGTCAGGAGGAGTAGGCGGCACTGAGGAAGACGCGCTCCCCTCTCGGTCGGTGAACTTGTATTGAGCGTAATTGGTGACGGTGATATTGGAGGACCAGTTGGAGACCACGTAGGAGAAGGTGATGGAGGTGGAAGCGGTCAGGGTGCCGTTCCAGGTGATGAACCCGGTGCTGGAAACCGCGCCCGACGGCCGATGTATCCAGCGGTCGAAGTACACCCGCGCGGGGAAGGTATCGGTGAAGTAGGTGGTGGTAGCATCGGCGTTGCCGCTGTTCGTCAGCCAGACGGTGTAGGTGATCTCGGCTCCATATCCCACCATAGCGGGAGAGGCACTCTTGGCGATGGAGATGGCAACGTCGCGGACGGCTGATGGATCGCCGTGGAGGACGGTCCCTTGTCTGAAATCGCCCCCATAGCAATAGTTGGTGTCTATGCTGGCCGGATACCGTTCCAGGGAGTAGTCGTCCGGCATGTTGTAATTGTCACCGGTGACGCCGGGCCAGGAATTCCTATATCCCTCATATGCCAACACATCAATCACCGTGTCCGATTGATCGAGGAGGATCGCCTGGTCTCCACTGTCGGAGAAAATGATGTTGAGGATGGAACTACCGGTCCACTCGGTGTATTGGTACATATTCGGGGCAGCACTGTTCCACCGTATTTCGAAGTCCGGCAGGTAGCCGTAGTTGGCCTGAAAGTCAGCGCCATCTTTAGCGACCACTATGACATCGCCGGGGCCAATGGAGTAGCCATACTTGAACTCGGCCATACCCTCTCCACCGCCAATGGTCTCCTCATCGCCGATCTTGAACGTGCGTCCGGTAGCCGCAACTCCCAGGTCAATGGTGATGGGGCTGATGTTGTAGATCTCGACGAATTCGTCATCAGCATCACCGCTACTTGGGTCGTAGAGCAACTCAGAGATGACCAGCGGAGGATAGACATCGCCGTCCGGCTGGAAGAACAGGTCGAAGTAGTAGTCCACCTCCTGGTCGTCTCTGACCTCGTCCCAGGTGTTGGAGATAACACCGGGGTCGGCGTAGTTGGTGATGGCGTCCAGGGCGTCGCTGACATTGAAGTCGCCGATCTCCTTAGTATCATCGTTTGCCTGGGCGCGGAAGGTGGCGACGGTGAAGCGGAGCGGCAGCGTCGGCGGGCCGCTCATCCCCAGTGCCGCCCAGGGAACCGAGAACTCGATGATGTCCGACGTAGTCGAGATAGAGGCGGTGCCGGTGTAATTCGGAGTCCAGGTCGTGTCGAAAACGCGCACATCGTAGTTCCCGCTCCCGAAACGGGTGGTGAGCAGGTACTCCCACTGCGCACTGGCGGCGGTGCCGGAGTAGACCTTGGTGTCGGCAAATCCTCCGAACCACACCTCGCCGCTGTTGACCTCCTGGTCGGTGTCAATGGCGACCTGGATCATCGGCGCACCGTCTCCAGTGCTCTGCGTGATGTCGCTCATCACTGCCATGAAGAAAAGGTTTGTCGCGTCGGCAGTGATGCGGAACTCCACCAAGTCCCCATTGGTATCGTGATTGGGGTTCGAGAGATCTGTGCGCTCGTCGCCGGGGTTGTCGTTCCAGACGTACTCCCCTTCCCATTCGGGGTCGCGCACGATCTGGCCTAGATTGACCTGGATGGGAGCGTCCATCTCCCACCCGGCCTCGTCCCAGTCGCTGCTGTCGCTGTCCACGACGACGGTACGCGCCAGGACATCGGGTAGGCCGCCCAGCCCGATCAGCAGCAAGGTCAGGGCCAGTGCGCCGGCGAGCAGGGCGGCGGTAAGTTGAGCGTGCTTGCTAGTCATTACAAAACCTCCTTAATTCTGGATAGCCACTACTGGTAGTCAGTCTCTCGATGGTCTGTGAGTCCGTTCCGGGTTTGTCGCTGCGGTCACTCCATAACGACCTCCTTCTTCGTTTGTTGGATGAGGCGCGTCACGTTCTGGATTGAGGATCAGTCAGGGGCGCGTTTCGGTGAGAGGGCTAAAAATTGTAGCAGAAACTGTTGCGGTGTCAAGAAAGATAGCGACCGGTAGGGCTTTTCAAAGTTCTTACGCTTACGGCCAAAGGGGTAGGCGATGGCACTGCCATCGCCTACCCAGTTCCACGACGTTCCACGCCGGATCGTGGGAACGAGTGGAGCGCGGGAACGAGCGCAAAACACTCGAACGCGGCCCGGCGCGTAGCACCACCGGCAGATAGATCCGGTGAGACTCAGGGGCAGCCACCTCGAAGGAGACGCTGGCCGCCCCCCTACCGGTGGCATAGCTGTAGGCCACCGTGTTGGTCACGACCGCGCCGTAGACCGCGCTCCCGCCGGACACCGTCGCCGTGAGCGTGAACGTCAGGTGCTTGTGGGCTGTCACCGTACCCGTCCAGCGGAGGTCGTCGCCCAGCAGCGCGGACGGCAGCGTATCGCTCACCACCACCCCGGCCGCGTCGCTCTCCCCCTCGTTGGCGAGTACGAG
>JALWUZ010000741.1 GCA_027079895.1 Anaerolineae bacterium | reverse complement strand
CCGTGTCCCTCGGACGGGCGACCCGTCCCCTTCCCCCGCCGCAGCCCACCGCCACGAGCAGCAGGAGCAACCCGATCGGGTAGAAGAGCCTGTGACGGCGCACCGCCAACCTCCGTCAAATGCCCAGATAGGCCGCCTTCACCCGCTTGTTCTGGGCCACCTCCCGCGAGGGGCCTTCCAGCGACACCCGCCCGTGTTCCAACACGTAGGCGTAGTCGCTGACCGCCAACGCCATCTGGACGTTCTGCTCGACCAGGAGCATCGTCAGCCCCTCGTCCTTCAGCCGCCGGAGTATGCCGAACAGTTCCAGCACCAGGAAGGGCGCCAGTCCCAGCGAGAGTTCGTCGAGCATCAGCACCTCCGGCTGGGCCATCAGCCCCCGCGCCACGGCCAGCATCTGCTGCTCGCCGCCGGAGAGCGTCCCGGCCTTCTGCGTGGCCCGTTCCTTCAGGCGGGGGAACATTTCGTAAACCCGTTCCAGGTTGCGGGCGAAGTGAGGCCGCGCCCGCTTGCTGAACGCGCCCATCTCCAGGTTCTCGTAGACGCTCATGTCGCTGAACAACTGCCGCCCCTCAGGCACCAGCACCAGCCCCTGGGACGCTTTGGCGTGCGGCGAAAGGTGGGTCACGTCGCGGCCGGCGAAGGTGACGACGCCGTCCCAGGGCTTGACCAGCCCCAACACCGTGCGGAGGAGGGTCGTCTTGCCGACGCCGTTGGAGCCGACCAGGGCGGTCAGTTTGCCGCGCTCCAACTTCAGCGAGACCCCCCACAGGATTTGCAACTCTCCGTAGCCGGAGGTCAGCGCGTTGACTTCCAACAGGGCCATCGCTCACACCTCCCCTCGCAGCATCTTCTCCGCCAACTTGGGGTCGCCCAGGTAGGCCTCGATCACCCGGGGGTTGTTGGCGATCTCCTCCGGCGTCCCTTCGGCGATCTGCTTACCGTAGTCCAGCACGATCACCCGGTCGGAGACGTTCATCAGGGCGTGCATCACGTGCTCGATGATGAGAATCGTCACCCCCTGGTCGCGGATTTTGAGCACCACCTGTACCATCTCGGCGATCTCCGCCGGGTTCAGCCCGGCCAGCACCTCGTCCAGCAGGAGGAGGTAGGGATGGGAGGCCAACGCCCGCGCCAGTTCCAGCCGCTTCTTCTGGGCGACGTTCAGGCTGCCGGCCAGCAGGTCCCGCCGCTCCGCCAGGCCGACGAATTCCAGCACCTCGTCGGCGATCTCACGCGCCCGTCCCAGAGGGTGATTCTCGTGGCCGAAGCAGGCCCCGGCCATCACGTTCTCCAAGACCGTCAGGTCGTTCAGCGGCTGGACGATCTGGTGAGTACGGGCCAGCCCCGCTTTGGCGACCCGGTAGGGCTTCCAGCCGGTGATGTCCTGCCCGTTGAAGAGCACCCGCCCCTCCTCCGGCGGATAGATGCCGTTGATGGCGTTGAAGAGCGTCGTCTTCCCCGCGCCGTTGGGCCCGATGAGCCCCAGAATCTGTCCGCGCGGGAGGTCGAAGGTCACGTCGGAGAGGGCCTGAAGCCCCCCGAACCGCTTGGAGACGTTCTCCACCCGCAAGATGATGTCCGCGCTCATACCAGCCACCTCCGTAGACGGGGGAATCGGCCTCTCAGCCAGCCGATGAGCCCCGCCGGGACGAAGAGGATGATGATGAGGAGCAGCAGTCCGGCGACGGCCAACTGGATGTTCTTGAACAGCGGGCTGACGAGCAGGTAGCCGCGCAGCCGCTGATAGACCGCCGCCCCGACCAGCGGGCCGAAGACGAGCCCCTGCCCGCCCAACATCACCATCACGATCACCTCGATGGACTGTTGCAGCCGGAAGGCGTCCCCCGGCTCGATGTTGCCGTTTTTGAAGAAGAACAGGACGCCGATGATGCCGGGGAAGACGGCGGAGAGGACGTAGGCCCAGGTCTTGGCGTCGGGGGCGACGATCCCCATCACCTCGGCGGCGTCCTCGTTCTCTCGAATCGCCATCAGCCCCAGGCCGAACTTGGAGGTCTTCACCAGGTAACTGACCAGGATGATGAGCAGCGTCAGCACCACCAGCGCGATGTAGGTAATCCAGAGGGCCTGATTCGCGCCGCCGTAGGCCTGGTAGACGTGGAACTTCAGCGTCATCCCCGTCGGGCCGCCGAAGGGGTCGAAGTTCTTGACGAAGGAGCGGGCCGCCTCGTTGATGCCGATAGTCGCCAGGGCGAAGTAGGCCCCGCGCAGCCGCAGGATGGCTTTCCCCAGGAGGAAGGCGACCAGCGCGGCGGTGAGCGCACCGGCCAGCGCGGCGACGTAGAGCGGCGCGTGGTAGACGCTGAGCAGGTAAAAGCCGACGTACCCCCCCAGCCCGAAGAAGATGATGTGGCCGAAGTTGACGTAGCCGGTGTACCCCTGCATGATGTTCAGGCTCGACGCCAGCCCGACCGACATCAAGACGGTGAACATCATCTCGCGGGCGTAAGGTTTGTTAGCGGCGACGGCCGGCCACAGTCCGATGGCCGCCGTCACCAGCAACGAGAGCCATAATCCGGGATCGCGCCAGGGTTTCATCATGTCTTACTCCCTAACAAACCGGTCGGGCGGACGAGCAGGATGATGACGAACAGGATGAACTCCAGAACCGGCACCCACGAAGTCTCCATGAAGGCGGGGATGATGCCCTCCATCGCCCCCAGGATGAGGCCGCCGATGAGGGCCCCCAGCGGGTTGCCCAGACCGCCCAGGACGCAGATGACGAAGCCTTTGACCTGGTAGCCGCCTCCGGCCAAAATCGTGAAAGGGAAAAAAGTGGCGATGAGCCCGCCGGAGATGGCGGCCAACATCGTCCCCAGGCCGAAACTGAAGGCCAGCACCCAGGAGGTGGCGATGCCCATCAACTCGGCGGCCGCCTTGTTGTTGGAGACGGCGCGGATGGACTTGCCCAAGCGGGTACGGTAGAGGAAGAGGTACAGCAACCCCGTCACCACCGCCGCCGCCAGAGCCGCCAGCACCCGCGCCCAAGTCACGGTGATGGGGCCCAGCGAAAGGCTCCCCAGCGAGAAATCCACGTTGCGGGGGGAGGTGGTGAAGATGGCGGTGCCGATGCCGATGACGATCATATTGACGGCGAAGGTCGCCAATAGCGTGGAGAGGTACGGGGCGTCAATGACCCGATGGACGGCGACGAAGTAGACCAGAATCCCCAACAGCAGACTGGCAGCGGCGAGGAGCGGGAGGGTCAGGTAGGGGTTCATCCCCAGGCCGGTAAAGGCGAGGTAGATGCCGAACATCCCCAGGGCGATCGTCGCGCCGTGGGAGAGGTTGATGACCCGCATGACCCCCCAGATGAGCGAGAGCCCCATCGCCGCGATGCCGTAGACGAAGCCCAGGAGCAGCCCGTCGGTCAGCGATGCGATGAGAAAATCAATCATGAGAGCCTCCTTCGGTATGGACAACCCCGTGCGGGGCACAAACGGCGGCGTCCGCCTGTATCGCCGGGGCAGGTGCAAGGGCAGGTGCGAGACCTGCCCCTACGGGGCGCAAACGGTGGCGTCCACCTGTAGGGGCAACCCTCGCGGTTGCCCCCCGTGTGTCTGCCCCCCTCGCGGTTGCCCCGTTGTGGTTGCCCCCGTGTGTCTGCCCCCCGTGTGTCTGCCCTCTCGCGGTTGCCCCGCTGGGGCAGGTGCGAGACCTGCCCCTACACGGGGCGCAAACGGTGGCGTCCACCCGTATCGCCGGGGCAGGTGCAAGGGCAGGTGCGAGACCTGCCCCTACACGGGGCGCAAACGGCGGTAACGTAAGACCTGACAGACCCCCAATCGCGGGCCTGTCAGGTCTTACGAACGGACGCTACGGCTTGGGATAGAGCGGCTTCGCTGTCGCGCCGGCCTCCGGCCAGACGACCTGCTTGACCAGGTTGCCGGAATCATCCTTCTGCCATTGGATGTAGACCATATCGTGGCCGATCTGCAGGCCGTGCGACTCCGCGCTGGTGTCGAACTTGATCCGCCCGAAGAAGGTGGTCATGTCAATCTTATCCAGCGCGGCCTTGACTGCCTGCGGGTCCACGGAGTCGGCGTCCTCGATGGCCTTCTGGAGCACCAGGCCGGCGGCGTACCCACCGGCGGAGTGGTAGGACGGCTCCTCGTTGTAGGCGGCCTCGTAATCCTTGACGAACTGCTCGCCGGTCGGGCCGAAGTCCGGGGTGAAGGCGGCCAGCGGCTCCCACTGGCTGGGGCCGACGACGCCCAGCGCGGCATCGCCCAGGTCGGCGAAATCCGGCTCCGGCGGGGCGACCAGGAGGGCCATAAACTTCACGTCCACGCCCTTCTCGTGAATCTGGCGGGCGAAGGTGCTGCCGTCCTGGAAGTGGCCGCCGCCCAGGATGGCCTCGGCCCCGTTCTGCTCGATTTTGTTGATGAAGGGGCCGAAGTCGGTCGTTTCGGCGTCGTACCCCTCGTAGAGCACCACGTCGTACCCCTTATCCTCGGCGTAAGCCTCGGCGGCCTCGACAACGCTGGTGGCGAAGGTGGCGTTTTCGTAGACGAAGGCCACCTTCTTGACGTTCGGGTCGAGGGATGCCAGCAGGTCAACCGCGCCGGTCAGGTAACGGCTGGCGGGGGTGTAGACCTGGAAGACGAGGGTATAGCCTTCCTTGTAGGTGGCGTCGGAGGCCGCGCCGGTGGTGATCATCACCTTGCCGTACTGCTCGGCGATGACCGCCGCCGCCGCCGTCAGGCCGCTGGAGTAGGGGCTGATGAGGAAGTCGGCGTTGTCCTCGGTCGCCAAACGGGTGTAGAGTTCCTGCACGCGGTCCTTGTTGCTCTCGTCGTCGTAGGAGACGGCCTCGAATTTAACGATGGTGCCGTCGCTCAACTTGATGCCTCCGGCGGCGTTGATTTGGTCAATCCACAGTTGCAGGCCGTTGACCTGCCGCGTGGAGGAGACGTTGAATTTGCCGGTCTGCGAGGCGGTGAAGCCGATGACCATCGTCTTGGTCTCGCCGGAGGGAGCGGACGGTTGCTGGGGTTCCGCGGTGGGGGCCGTGGGTGCCGTGGGCGCCGTCGGTTTGGCGCAGGCCGTCACCAGGAGCACGAGTAACAGGATAACGGGAACTAACTTCTTCATTTCTGATTCTCCTCCTTCTTGCTAATGTGACTTCAAGCGAGTAGATGTGCAGCGGTCATTCCACCATAAACACCTCCTCTCTCGCGGGACGCGCGTCTCAGGCGGCCGGGATGCGGTATGCTCCTCCCTCGGCCAGGTAATCCAGTCCACACTTGAGGCCGGAGACCCAGTCAATGAACCGGGCCACCATCTCCTTCCCCTCGAACATCGGCCCGTGCTGGGGGACGATGCGCTCGATGTCCAGTTGACGCACCATCGCCGCCCACTGCCGACAGGCCTTGCCGGAGGGGATGTACCGCTTGTGGAAGCCCTCCATGTACTGCACGTGAGCGTCGAAGTCCTCCACTTTGACGTAGTGCTTGTCCGGCGGCAGCATCGCGGCTCCCAGGTCGCTGGAGAACAGCGTCTTGGAAACGACATCGTAGACGTGGATGTTGCCCGACGAGTGGAGGAAATGGGCCGGGAGGAGGATCAACTCTGCCCCGTTGAGGTCGAGCCGCATGCCTTCGTCGGGGATGGAGATGACCCGCTCCATCGCCAGGCTCTTGGTGCAGAAGGCGGGGATGAAGCGCAGCCAGATGGAGGGGAAGCAGATGCGGGCGTCGGTGATCAGCAGGTAGCCGTTCAGTCCCGCGCCCACGTCGGGGTCCTGGTGGGAGAGGATGATGTAGTCCAGTTTCTGCGGCGGGATGTAGGTGGACATCTCCGCCACCAGGCGGGAGAACAGTTTGTTGCCGCCGGGTTCCAGCAGAACCCCGCGCTCGCCGTGAATGATGATCGTCTGGTTGGTCTGAACCTCTCCTTCACCGGCCAGATCGTCGAACCGAACGCACCGGTGGGTGCCGTCGTTGAAGAACTCGAAAGACATGCCAGTTACCTCCTCAATCAATTTGTTGTCTCTGCAATTCGTCGTAGATGTGCTCCAGGCCAGCCTTGATGCGCCGTTGAACGCGGTCGTGTTCCCCTTCGGGGATGGGGAACAGGGGCATCAATTCGGCCACCAGGCCGGTCACGTCGGAGCGCGAGCCGCCGGCTTTGATGAGGGAGCGCACCCGCCGCCGCGCCAGGGCGATGTACGCGCTCAAGGGGCGGGTGGCCTCCTGGTCGCTCACCGGGCCGCGCCCCGGCACGAAGCGCGTCCCGGCAAAGCGGGGACGGCGCAAAGTGGTCAGGGTGCGCAGCCAGGCCTGCGTGTCCGGGGCGAACGTGAGGGTGGGGTGCTCGCTCACCACCAGCGCGTCGCCGGTGAAGAGCACTTTCTCCTCCGGCAGACGCACCATAGCGGTGCCCGGCGCGGGGCCGGCCCAGGCGCGGACGGTGATGTCCCGTCCCCCTTTGGAAAGGGTGAGGCCCTCGGTGAACATAATCTCCGGGAGGGCGACATGCGCCCGCGAGAGGTCGTCGGAGGCCTCCGGGCAGCGACGGCACCAGGTCTCGATGACGCTGCGCCAGAAGCCGTCGGTGTAGGCGGCAGCCCGGTCGTAGACCGCCCGCGCGGCGACGACGGGGGCTTCCATGAGACCCGCGCTCAACAGCCGGTCGGGGTGGCCGTCGGTGACGATGAGGTAGAGGATGGGGCCGCCGGTGAGGTCGAGAATCTGCTGCCGCCATTCGCGGGCGTCTTCCGGCAGGGTGGGGGCGTCCACGGCGATGACCCCTTTCGGCAGCACGATGCAGCCGACGTTGACGCCCCGGTACGCGGTGGAGACGTAGACGTGCGGGGAAATCTGTTCCATAGATCACTCCGGGTGTGAGGATGAGCGCGTCCGGCGGAGTCGGTAGCCCCCCACCGCCAGCACCGCCAGCGGCAGGAACATCGCCGAGGCGCACATTCCGCTACCGCCGCCGGATTCCTCCGGCTCTTCCGGCTCCTCCGGCTCTTCTGGCTCTTCCGGCTCCTCGACCACCTCCGGCGAGGGCGGTTCCGTGGCCTCCTCCTCCGGTTCCTCCTCCTCTATCACCGGGGGCGCGGTGGGGGCTATCTCCGCGCCGGTGGTGAGGCTCAGGTCGTCTATCCACAGCACCCCTTCGTAAGCGGGGCCGTCGGATTCCAGGGAGAATCCGTAGCCGGTCATTCGGGTCGGGTCGAGTTCCGTCAGTCCGCCTTCGCCGGCCCACTCCGCCTTGCTGAAGCCGTCCCAGGGGATGACGGCCGGGCTCCAATCCGTTGTTGTCGGCAGGGGGACGCGGGCCACGAAGGGGGTGGGATCCTCCATGTCGCCGGAGAAGAGCATCACGGTGAGCGCGGTCCCGTTCCCCTGCTGGGCGAGGAACAGGGAAATCCCGCTGCCCGCGCTCCAATCCTGGTAGTCCTCGAAGTACCGCCCGCAGTCGGCCCACTCGTCGGGGGCGACGGCGTACTGCATGCGCAGGGCGGACGCGCCGCTGTGGGCCATCCCGCCGTCCGGCCCGCACTCGACGGAGGAGTTCTCCCCGACGTCGGTCTCCCAGTAGGTCTCCGGGGACTCGAAGCCTTCCAACAGCCCGGACATCGCCGTCTCGCCGGGTGCTTCCTCCGGCGGCGGCGCGGACGGTTCCGTCGGCTCCGGCGGGGTGGTCGGGATGGGGGTGGCCGCCGGTGGGGGATTGTCGCCCCAGTAACTCTTGATCGCCGCGTCGAAGAAGGCGACGAACTGCGGCCCGATCTCCCGATTGGCCCGTTCGTTGGGGTGGGCGTCGTACTCGTCGGAGCGGTACTCCGGGCGCAGGAAGTTGTCGTCGCCCGCCAGCAGGCCGAAGAAGTCGAAGACGTAGACGTTGGGGTGCCCAGCCAGGAACTCATCGGATTGCAGCCAGACGGTGAGGGCGCGGGCCCGCGCCCCCTCCTCCGGGTTGCTGTTGGCCGGCACCTGCGGCGGCTGGGTGACGATGATGAACAGTTTGTTCGGGTACTGATCCATCCGGTCGCGGATGGCGAGGTAGTAGGATTTGTACTCGGCCAACTGCTCATCGTCGCCGATGTTGCTGGTGGGGAAGCAGGACTTGAAGGCGATCACGTCGTACTGCATCAGGTAACTGAAGGTGTTGTCCGGCGGGTCGTGGAGGGGCTGGGAGAAGATGTAGGCGATACCGTCGGGGTCGGTGTTGTCGTCCGGCACGGCGAAGTTGGTGCCGCTGTAGGAGCCATCGGCCAGGCGGAGGCCGTCGTCGTTGTAGCCGTGGTCGTAGAACTCGTACCCCAGGGCGGTAAACCCTTCCCGCACGCCCCCCTGCTCGATGAGGTTGTGTCCGCAGGAGTGGTGCAGGAAGATGATGCGGATCGGTTGCAGCGCGGGAAGGTGCCGGGCTCCCAGCAGGAAGGGGAGCAATCCAATCAACAAAATGGTCAAAGGCAGGCGACGGGCATAGGGGCGCATTTGAAACTCCTTCGTGGCCGGTGACGGGTGGCTGGATGGGCTTAATTTTACACGATATGCGGTATTTTCGCAAAAAGGGGAGCGGGGGTTAGGGCTTTTCAACGTCCTAACCTTTGGCGGATGAACAGGAAGGCCTGCGATTGAGCCGTTGCGCTCGCTGTTGTAGGGCGCGGGTAGGCGATGGCATTGCCATCGCCTACCCCCCATCGCCTACCCCTTTGACCGTAAGCGGAGGATAGGTTGATTTTTGCCCGTTTCGTGCTATTATCGCCCCAGACCCACCCTGAGAGCAAGCGAAAAGGAGAGCACAATGACGACAGAACCGCGTTTCATCGTCCTCGTCGGGCCGCCCGGCTCCGGCAAAGGCACCCAGGCGGCCCGTCTGCGGGAGATACTCCACCTGCCCCACGTGGCCAGCGGCGACCTGTTTCGGGAGAACCTCAAGAACCAGACCCCCCTCGGGTTGCAGGCCAAAGCCTACATGGAGCGGGGCGACTTGGTGCCGGACGACGTCACCATTGCGATGGTGATGGAGCGGCTCCGCCGCCCCGACTGTGCCAACGGCGCGATTCTCGACGGCTTCCCCCGCACCATCGCCCAGGCGGAGGCATTGGACGAGGCCCTGGCCGCCAGAGGGCAGCGCATCGCCGTCGTCCCCTACATCGCCGTGCCGGACGAGGTGCTGGTCGAAAGAATCGGCGGGCGGCGGCTGTGCCGGGTGTGCGGACGGGCCTATCACATCCGGTTCAACCCGCCTCGTCAGCCCGGCATCTGCGACGTGGACGGCGGGGAACTGTATCAGCGGGACGACGACCGCCCGGAGACGGTGCGCCAGCGGCTCAAAGTCTACTGGGAGCAGACCAGCCCGCTCATTGACTACTACCGCCGTCGGGGGGTACTGGTGGAGATCAACGGCGACCAGCCAATCGAGGCGGTGACGGAGGAACTACGCGCTGCCATCACCGCCTAGCGTGCTCACCGACGCCTACTACACCTGGAAGTACGGCCTGCTGGCCCGACGGCTGGGCCGCGCCGCGCCCCCCACCGACCACCGGCAGGGGTTCATCATCATCCAGATAGACGGTCTGGGCTACGACCACCTGATGCAGGCCGTCGCCGAGGGGTACATGCCGTACCTACGGCGGCTGCTGACCTCCGGCCGGATGCGGGCGGCCCGCTGGCGGTGCGGCCTCCCCAGCACGACCCCGGCGGTGCAGGCCGGGATTATGTTCGGCAACCGGTTCGACGTGCCGGGGTTCCGCTGGTACGAGAAAGAGCACGCCGTCGCCGTCTCCGCCAAGCGTCCCGACCAAATGCGCCGCGTGCGGGAGCGAATCGCCCAGGGCCGGGTCGGAATCCTGCACGGCGGCTCCTGCTACGTCAGCATATTCGACGGCGGCGCGGACCTGGCCCTGTTCACCGTCAGCACCTTCCGCCAGCGGCGATTTTTCGAGAGCACGCGCGGGATGGGGCTGTTCCTGCTGTTCCTCCTGAGCCCCCTCCGCGTCCTGCGCCTGGCCCGCCTGACCGTCCGCGGCTACCTGGCCGGGCTGGGACGCCGTCTGCTGGCCCTGGTGCGGCCCGGCGTCCTCAACCCCTTCGACGTCCTCTCCCCCCTGCTGCACGCCGTCGGCGACGCGCTGCTCACCGAGGTACAGACCTTCGGCGTCCTGCTGGACATCTACCGCCGCGTCCCCGCCATCTACGCCAACTACAACAGTTACGACGAGGTGGCCCACAAAATGGGGCCGACCCACCGGGCCGCCTTCCGCACCCTGCGGGAGATAGACCGCCGCATCCGCCAGATAGACCGTATGCGCACCCGCTACCGGGGGCGGAGATACGCGCTCCACATCCTCTCCGACCACGGCAACTCCCCGGCGACGCCGTTCCGCTGGCGGGCCGGGATGAGCCTGGGGGAGTTCGTCGGGGAGCAGGCCGCCGGTGCTGCTTCGGTGGATGAGCAGGCTCACTGGGCCGTCCCCTCGGCGGACAAGGCCCGCTACATGCTGGCGGAGTGGGAGGGGCTGGAACGGCGTCTGCCGCCTCGCCTGCGTCGGGCCTTGACGCCGCTCCGCGAGCACGTGAGCCGCCGGGTGACGCCGGTCTCCGTAGCGGACTACGACCTCGACCGGCAACAGGACATCGTGGTCTCCGCCTCCGGCCCCCTGGCGCACATCTACC
>JALWUZ010000740.1 GCA_027079895.1 Anaerolineae bacterium | reverse complement strand
CCTTGACGGTCCAGCCCTTCTCCTCGAAGCCCTCCAGGATGCGCGCGCGGACGCGCAGGCTCTCCTCGTCGTCGCTCAGCAGCGCCCGCAGCAGCGGCTCCCGCACGGTGGCCTCGTCGCCCCGCCGGAGCAGCCCGTCGGTCCGCTCCCCTGCGACGGGCGGGAGGCCGCCTGGGGGATTTTCCGCGCCTGCCTGCCCGCCCAGACCGGCTACTCCGTCCCCTCCGGCGACCTCCTCTCCCTGGGGGTCGAGTGGTGCGCCGCCGCCGCTCCCGCCGCCGACCGCCGCGTCACCTGGTACTTGCGGGCCGGCGGTGGGGATGTGGTGCAGGAGTGGGACGCGCCGCTCTCCCCCTATCCCACCTCCCGCTGGCGGGCGGGGGACTGCTTCTGCTCCCTCTACGACCTGCGGCTCGACCCGCTGACTCCCGCCGGGACGTACACCCTCACCCTGGGGCTGGACGGGGAGGCCGTCGCCGTCGCCAATGTCGAGATTCTGCCCCGCGAGCGGCTCTTCGACCTGCCGGACGAGATCGCCCATCCGCTCGACCTGACGCTAGGGGAGGTGCTCCACCTGCGCGGCTTCGACCTCGACCGCGCCCAGGCCGCGCCCGGCGGGACGCTCCCCCTCACCCTCTACTGGCAGGCCGACG
Organism: Anaerolineae bacterium; assembly: GCA_027079895.1. GTDB lineage: Bacteria > Chloroflexota > Anaerolineae > B4-G1 > B4-G1 > JALWUZ01. The sequence continues at coordinate 10,038 of JALWUZ010000740.1, read as the reverse complement.
GGCCCGCCGACCTGGATTACACCGTCTTCGTCCACCTCGTCGGCCCCGACGGGGCGGTGCATGGCCAGGTTGACCGTCCGCCGGGGGGCGGGGCTGCGCCCACCTCCAGCCTGGCGCCGGGACAGGTCATCGTGGACGCGCTGACCCTCCCCGTCGCCGGAGATGCGCCGCCGGGCGTGTACCGCATCGCCGTCGGCCTCTACGACCCGTTCAGCGGCGGGCGGCTGCCGATCGTCGCCGCCGACGGGACGCGCTTCCCCGATGGGCGGTTCTTCCTGCCGGTGGAGGTGGCGGTGGAGTGAGTTCCGAGGTGGAGTACGACACACTGCTAACTACACGGAGGCTTTACTTTTTTGCGCTGTGTGATACACTTCATGCACAGCGGCCCTCTGGCATAAAGGGGTCCCCAAGATGCACATTGTGGTGGAGTGGCGAGATGAGAACTTTGTCTGACACACACCCCGACATCGAACGGCTGCTGATCGAGCGGCTGCGGCAGATGCCGTCCTGGCGCAAGATGGCGTTGATGGCGGAGATGAACCGGACAGTACGGACGTTGGCCCTGGCCGGGCTGCGCCAGCGTTATCCCGACGACACCCCGGCTCAACTCCGCCGCCGCTTGGCCGACCTGTTGCTCGGCCCGGCCCTGGCCGCGCGGGTCTATGGCCCTTTGCCGGAGGAGGACTGATGCTGGCAGAACAGATTGCGGTGACGATGGCGGTGGCCGACGCTTTGGATGCTCTGGGGGTGCCCTACGCTATTAGCGGTTCCTTCGCCAGCGCGTTGCACGGCGTGATGCGTGCCACTATGGACGCCGACTTGGTGGCCGACTTGCGGTTGGAGCACGTCGAGCCGCTGGCCCAGGCGCTGGGGGACACCTTTTACGCCGATGTGGAAATGATGCGCGACGCCGTCCGCCGCCGTAGCTCCTTCAACCTGATCCACCTGGAGACAATGTTCAAGGTGGATGTCTTTGTAGCCAAACCGCGCGCCTTCGACCGTTCCCAATTGGCCCGCCGCCAGTTGCACCTGCTGAGCGAGGAGCCAGAGTGCCGCGCATACGTCACTACCGCCGAGGACATTGTGCTCTCCAAATTGGAGTGGTATCGTATGGGTGGCGGGGTCTCTGACCGCCAATGGCGCGACGTGTTGGGCGTGCTCAAGATGCAGGGCGACCGGCTCGACTATGACTATTTGCATCGCTATGCTGCCAAGTTGGGCGTGGCCGACCTGCTGAAACGAGCCCTGGAGGAGGCAACTTGAGTATGACCCACTAGCCCATTCCCGACCAACTTGGCGCCGACCTGGGTCAATCCCTGCTAGGGGAAAAGAAACGAGCCGGACTCAACAGTCCGGCTCGCTCGTCGTAAATGCGCCTCCGCCCGGTCAGCAAACGGACAGCATCTTTTCCAGGTACGCGCCTTCCCGAAACAGGAGGGGATACGCGCTTTCGAGTTCCTCTTTGGAACGGTCACCGGCATCCACAATCTGCGATCGAGGCGTCGTCGTGAGCAGAAAGCCGCGCAGGTGAATGTTCTGGTCCTTGAACTCGGGCCGCGCACCTATATCCTCCAGAGCACGCAGGGCGGCAAACCGGTCTGCATTGCCCGTCAGCCCTTCGTGATGCAGTCCGTGTGGCTCGACAAAGATAATGTGCGTCGCGCCGGTGTCGGTGTTGTGCAGCCAGAGAATGAAATCCGGGTAAAAGTCGCTGCGGTGGAAGAGGCCAACACCGGTGCGGGCCAGGTTGCGCAGGACGTACAACTCGCAGTCCCGAAAGGTGGGGCTATTGTGCTGCCGCCGCCAAAAATCGCGCACATCCTTGAGAAAGCGTTGTTCATCTCGGTTGAGCGCGGGAGGATGGATGGAGACTTGCTGCTTCCACCGGCTTCCGCCTTCGCTCAGGAGGGGATTGAGCAGACTGCGGTCAAAATAGAGACGCGGCAGCGGCTCGCCGGCGTCGTAGGCCGGGACGCCGTTCTGGAGCAGGGTTTCGATCTGCGCCAGCAGCGGGCCGCCCCGCACCCGAATGTGGTACTCGTCCAGCACGCGGGGGTCGTCGGCGGCCAGGTAGGCCGGTTCCACCTGTTGGCTTTCGGCCTCCCGCTCCTTCTGCCGGACGAAACGGTCTATGTAGGTCTTGAGGGCCTGGGATGCACCGCGTTGTACCATCTCCGGCGTGCGCTCCGTCGCGGGCAGGCGGAGACGACACCGCGCGGTCAGGGCCGCCTCCACCCCCTCCGGCGTCAGGTGGAGATTGGCGTACCCGCGCAGTTGCTTGTAGGTCAGTGCCTCCAGGTACAGTGCCGCGACGTTGACCACGTCGGCGTAGGGGGACTGGGCAAAGTCAACAGTTTCGACGCTGTACCCCCGGCCCGTCGCCTCCATTACCGCGCTCTGCCCCGCCGCGCTCGTGGTGGTCAGGGCCTGGAGGCGCGGCGTCAAGTCCAACTCGACCAATGGGCCGCTGGTATCCAGTACCCAGGTGAGACGACCGGCATCGAAGCCGGAGCGGGGCTGCGGCACGGGAAGTTTCTGCTCCGGCCAGGGATCCATCTTGGCGACCTGCAAAGTGAACTCCTTGCCCAAGTCCTCGTTCGCGATAATCTGCCGGAAGGTCTGGATGTAGTTGGCGTTCCAGCCAAAGATGGTCAGCGTTTCCAGAAAGCGGATGCCCGGCGGTGGCGGGCCGTCCCCCAGGGCGGCGCTACGCTTGAGGCTCATCCCCTTCCCCTTGAGGCGCACGCCGCGCCCAAAGAGTTGGATAATCTGCGACCCGGCACCCCGGCCGACGTTGAGCAGCCCCATCGAACTGACCCGCCACGAGGACCAGCCTTCGATGAATTTTTTGGCCCCGATGAGCATGTAGAGTGTGGAGTCAGGACGGTCTACCAGGTTGAACTGGGAAGGGCGAAAGTTGTCGGGCTGGACCTCGATCCCCACGTGCTCGTCCAGGTACTTTTTGAAGGCCGCAGTATCGCCGATGTTGATGACGCCAAAGTAGGGCGCGGCCTCGTCGGCGGTGGAAAGGCGCAGTCCCAACTCGCCAGCGGCTTGTTTGAGTTCCCACACCTCCAGCCCGCCGCTGCCGTGAAAGACCTCGGCCAGGATGCGCTCGTACAGGGCGGCGGCCGGCTGACCGCGCAGGTACTCGATGTGGGGAGCGAACAGGTCCTGCCCACTGTGGGCGTCCTGGAAGCCGCTGTCGCCACGCAGGATGCGTTCCATCACCGCGACGGCCCAGTCGCGGTCCTCGACGAAGTGTTTGAGGAAGGCGACTACCTCGGCCACGTCGCTGCGACGCTGTTTGTCGCGGGTATAGAGGGCGTTGACACTCGAACCCAGCAACACCCAGAGCGGCTTTTCGAGGTTGTAGGGACGATAGTCGCGTGCGTGTTGGCGGTAGAGCCAGAGTTGGTGGTAGTAGGCCAGCAGGCCACCCACCAGCAACTCGTGAGCGTGGTCGGGCCGTGCATCCCGCAAGTTGAGCACGGCGAAGTCCTTGCCGTATCCGTCGCCGTAGAAGTGGGCGTAGGAATAGTCGAACAGGATCGCCTGCCCGTATTCCTGCAAAAGTTTTTTCTGCGCCCTTCTGCTCGTGGAGGCGATCGCCTGGGCAAAGGTGGCGCTGTATTCCAACAAAAAGCCCCCCGCGCTGAGTCGCTTTTGGCGGTTCTTCCAGATTCGGGCCTTGCTGCCGGCCCCCTTGTGCCCCTCGTCCACGATGACCAGGTTGTTGGAGCCGATCTCGTCCATCACGACGCTGACGCCGTCGCGGGAGGGTTCCTCGGCCAGTTTGTGGATCTCGATGACTTTGACGCGGGGGCCGAGGAGGCCAGTACCGCCGTGGCGATCCTCGATGAACAGCCTGGCGTCCAGGCCGCTGGCACGCAGTTCGACCAGGTGCTGGGCCGAAAGCCCTTCGTTGGGAGTGATGAGCAGGATGTTGTCGAATCGGCGGCGTTGGGGCGCGCCGGGGAGAAGGGCCTCAGGGTGCCGGCCGTTCTCCAGGTAGTGCGCTACCTGCCAGATGTTGACGTGCATGAGCAGTGTCTTGCCGCTACCGGTGGCCATAAAAAAGGCCAGACGACGCAGGTTGTCCGGCGTAAAGCCGGGGAAAGCGTCCATCTCAGGCTCGCGCCTGCGCAGGCCGGCCAGGAAGCGGTTGAGGTCGGCAGCCAGGGCGCGGGGGTCATTCGTCAACCGGTCGAGAAAGATTTCGGTGTAGAGGAGGGCCAGATACTGAAAGTAGCGCCAGCCATAGAAGTCGCGGCGGGCCTGGCGCAGGCGGGCTTCGTAGGCCATCACCCGCCGGTCGTACTGCGCCAGCCTGTCGTCGGGAATCTGCCGCCCCGGTTGGCTGAGCAGGCGGGGCAGGAAATGGCTGCCTCCTGTGCTGTCGGGGCCTTCAGGCATGGGACGCAGCAGATTCTTGAGCGTCCCAAATTCCTCGGCGCCCAGCAGGTGATGCATATAGCGGTTGAGAACCAGGTAGTCTTCCAGTCGGGGCATTTTACTTCCCAATTGAACTTAAGTACAATTTCCCATCACGGAATTGAACTTTTAGGCCAAAAAGTTCAATTCCCTGCCCAACCCGCACAACGCGCCCAGATGGGCTGCGCTGAAAACGCGGCACATCCATCACGCTGACTCCCCGGCCATCATCAGCCGCTTGAAGAGCGGGTCCAGCGACGCCACACCCGGCGTGGGAGTGTCGCCGTTGATGAGCACCTCGTCCCACACCTCGCCCTCCTCCGCCATGGCAGCGATCCGGCCCTCCAGGAAGGCGCGTTCGCTCTCCGGGTCGTGACCGTCTCCCATATCGCGCCAGATGACCAGGATGCGACGTTTGCCCTCCCGGTCGCCGGCCTTGACGACGCGGTAGACGCGGTCGCCATCCTGGGGGTTGCGCCAGGTCTCGGTGCGGCGGACGCGCAGGCCGTAGAGGTAGTTGAAGGTCTCGACCACGTCCACGGGTTGGCGCACGGGGCCCTCGTCGGTGAGGATTTCCAGGGTATAGGCAAAGGGGTGGGCCAGGTCGAGGACGCGCAGGCAGGTCTCGGCCTCTTGCAGGGGCAGTTCGATGAGATAGTGCAGGCGGTAGGCGTCCGCGCCGGCCAGTTCTTTGTAGGCGGCCTCCCGCCGTTGGGCGGACGGGTCGTCCGCCATGCGTTTTGCGGTGGCGACCAGGTTGTGCAGCGCGTCCTCGTATGACTCCAGGCGCAGCACCTTGACCAGGCGCGGGGTGCGCTCCGCCTCTGTGGAGGTGGCCGCTCGTTTGGGGCGACCGTCTTTCCATTCCGGCGCGTACATGACCTTGGCGATGCGGGGCAGGAGGACGGTATCGAAGTACTCCCCCATCTCCACCAGGATGAACTTGCGCCGCCCGCCGTCCTCGCGGTTGAGGTTGATGACGGCGTGGCCGGTGGTGCCGGAGCCGGCGAAGAAGTCGAGGACAAAATCTTCTATTTCTGGTTTCGTCGTCAGTCGAAGAATACGCTGAATGAGAGCTGTAGGTTTGACTGTGTTCAAAACGTCTTCCGGTCGCTCAAAGCGCACCGTGGAAAGAAGTTCCTTCTTGGCATCTTGAGTGTGGCCCACATCCCGATAAAACCACAATGTCTGAGGCACAATGCCTTGTTTAACTTGGGACAAAAACCGTTTGAGGCGAGGCATATTGTCGCCGTCCGGTCCCCACCAAATGAGATTGTCGCGGTCTAGTTCAAGAAATTTCTCGTAGGACACGCGCCAATATGTTCCCATAGATGGACGGAATTTCTTGCCACTCGGACTAACGACCTCGTATTTACCTTCGCTATAGTAGTTTCTCGCTGTCAAGTCGCTAGAGGCCCACGGACCACGTGGATCATCGTCAGGGTTGGAATACCGGGCGTCGGCTTTTTCCGTGCGTGGCAGAAGGTTCGGCTGCCAATCGCTGCCGCTCTTGGCCCAAACCAGAATATAATCGTGGTCTTCCGAGAAATGCCGCGCGGTGTTCTTTGGGGAAAATATCTTCTGCCAAATCACTGTGGAGACAAAGTTTTCTGTTCCATATACGCGCTCTAGCAGCGTGCGCAAACTGGGCTGTTCATTGTCATCAATGCTGATGAAGATTGCCCCATCTCGGCTCATCCACTCCCGCGCTAGCCGCAGTCGTGCATTCATCATTGCCAGCCAGGAAGAATGCTGGTAGCGGTCTTTGTAGATGAACTCATCACTGCCAGTGTTGTAAGGCGGATCAATGTAGACGCACTTGACCTGCTCCCGATACCGCTCCTCCAGCAGGCGCAGTGCCTGGTAGTTCTCGCTATGTACCAGCAGGCCGTCGGTGGCGTCGTCCAGGTCGTCGAAAGGGAGCGCTTCTAACAATCTCTGCACAAAGGCGCGGTCGAAGTGAGCGGTGTGCAACGGCAGGGTGGGATGGGCCTCCAGGAAGGCGTCGTTCACCCCGCCCGTGTGGTTGAACAGGTCCGCCTGCCGGTCGAGCATGCCCCAATCCCGCCATTCATCCAACTGGGCCTGATTGCCCAAAATCGCGGCCCAGAACCGGCGCGGCACGTGTTGGATGGGGATTAAGTAGTCAACGCCCAGGACGAACTTGTGTTTCTCGAAGAGGGTCTTTTGGGCCTCCTCGATCGCGGCCAGGAAATCAATTACCCGCTCGGCCATCTGGCGGAAGGTACGCACCACCCGCCGCTTGGCATCCAGGTCGGCTTCCAGATCCATCAGGTGGAGCACCTGGTCCTTGATGTAGAACTCGAGTTCGCGGGTGAGAAAGCCGCGCAGGTCGCGGTGGATGAAATAATCGCTGGTGTTGCGGCGGCAAAAGTGACGCAGCCGGCGCAGAAGCAGCGGCATCTCCGGCTTGCCGTCGGCGACGTCCTGTTCCGTGCGCTGGTCCTGTCCCAGCAGTGCGCGCAGGTTCTCGTCCGGCACAGCCTCCAGGATGCGCGGCACTGCCTCCTCCAGGATGGCCTCCTGGGCCTGGCTGTTGCTTCCGTATGCGCCGGCCTCCTCTGGCGTGGGCAGGCGGTACTCAAAGGGCAGGGTGAGGGCGCGGCTGTCCGCGTCGTAAGCGGCCGAATCGGGCCGGGGGAAGAAGTAGCGACGGCTGCCTTTGGTGTTGTCTCGCGGTACACTGGCCGCGGCGATGGTGAAGCGGACGCGGTATGCGCCGGTCAGGTCTCGTACCGTGAAGGCATAGTCCAGGAAGCGTTCGTGGGTCTTGACATAGTGCTGGTCGCGGTTGGCCCAGTGGAAGAAGACCTCCTCTCCCCGATAGGGGACGGCGTAGGTCTCGCGGGCCCCGTAGCGTCGCCGGGGGATGAAATCGCCCTCCTCGTAGTAGCGGCTGAAAAACGTGACCAGGTGATTGAACACCTCGGCCTTGTGCCCCTCGGTGACTTCGATCGCCCGGAGTTTGCGGCGGGCCTCCGTGTACGCCCGTCCCACTCTGGTGTCGGCGTAGGCGGGAGCGATTTCGCCGCCCGGCAGGATGGCGTCGTCGGTGAGGTTATCCTGAATCTGTTGGGTCAGTCGCTCGATCTCCCGCTCCAGATACTCTTTGTCACCGGCGCTGACTTCGGCAAAGGCGGCGTCTACCTCGCGTGGCAGTTGCGCGGTGATGAAGGCCTCGATCTCGTCCTGCTTGATGCGGAACAGGCGGTAGAGGCCAAAGTCGAGATCGGCCAGGTCGAACTGGAAAAGTGAGCGAAAGAACTCTTGCAGTCGTGCGAGATGGTCCACAGCCTTCCTCCGGTGTGTTGCCCTCAACGGGCGCGAGGTTTTGGGACGGTTGTCGTCCGGCGACGGTTCGGAGTATATCACAGGCGGACACAGTAGGCAACGTCGGGTGCGCTCAGACGAGCCGGCGCATCGGCCGACGTCCCCTTCCGCCCGCGAGATCGGCAGCGAGGCAAAGAAAAAGCCATCCCGGTGCGGTCACACTCGGGATGGCTCTACTCGGTCTTCTGCATTGATACCGGCAATGCAGTAGTACCTAGAGCGGGAGCGACGGGATTCGAACCCGCGATCTCCGGCTTGACAGGCCGGCATGTTAACCGCTACACTACGCCCCCAAGCGGCGGGAATGATACCACGAGTCCTCCAATCCGTCAAGTCGTCATGGAGTCGCCGTCGGTGTGAAAGTTGGCGTCGCGCTGGGCGTGGGCGACGGGGTGAAGGTCGGCGTGAGGGTCGCCGCCGGTGTCTCCGTCGCCGTCGGAGTGACGGTCGGAGTCGCCGTGAGGGTGGGGAGGGGCGTCGCAGTCGCCGTCGGCGGCGCGGGCACCGTCGGCAGGTAGAGGGCCTGCCCGACGTAGATGGTCGTATCGCGCAGGCAGTTGGCGAGCAGGACGGCCTCCACACTCGCGCCGCTGCGGGCCGCCAGGGAGAACAGGGTATCCCCCGGCGCGACGATGTAGACTATCCAGTCCGACGGCGGGCCGCACGGGGTACGGCGGGGAGTCGGGCTGAGGTAGAGCGTCGGCAGCGCGGTCGGCGGGATGGGCGACCCGGACTCCGTGGCCGCCGCGGTGACGGGCGGGAGAGCGGTCGCGGTGAGGGTGGGCAGGAACGGGGTGAGGGAGGGGGGCGCGGCGGCTACCTCGGTCGCCGGGATGTAGATGGCGGCGGAGTCGAGGTCGCTCAGCAGGAAACCGCCGACGAGCATCGCCAGGCTGAGGACGGTCAGCCCCAGGCCGACCAACACCTGCCGCATACCGTCCCCGCCGCCGGAGCCCCGCGTCTCCCCCATCGTTTCACCTCGGACGGGCGGGCCGGCTCACCGGCGACGACGACCGCCGGTCACTCGCAGGAGCATCAGGAACAGGTTGATGAAATCCAGGTACAGCCTCAAGGCCCCCAAAATCCCCACGCGGCGCACCGTCTCCTCCCCGTCGAGCGAGCGCAGCGCGGCGGCGGTCATCCGCTTTATGCGCTGAGTGTCGTACACCGTCAGCCCCAGGAACAGGATGATTCCGCCGTAGGTCAGGAGCCAGTCCAGCGTCGAGTTGGCGAGGAACAGGTTGACGACGGAGCCGATTATCAGCCCCAGCAGCCCCATCAACAGGAAACCGCCCCACCGACTCAAGTCGAGGTCGGTGACGTAGCCGACGACGCTCATCGCCCCGAACATGCCCGCCGTCGCCAGGAAAGCCAGCGCTATGTTGCTGGCGGTGTAGACCAGGAAGATGACCGACAGCGTGACGCCGTTCAGGACGGCGTACAGCAGGAAGAGCATTCGGGCGGTGCCCGGCGCGAGTTTGTACACCCGCGCCGACAGCCACCACACCAGCCCCAGTTCGACGAACATCAGGGCGTAGAACAGGAGCGGCACTGCCAGTACGTACCTCAGCAGCCAGAACAAAGGGGTATAGACCAGGGCGGCACTCACCAACGCGGTGACGAACAGCCCCAGCCACATCCACAGGTAAACGTGCTGGATCACGTTGGCGAAGGTGTCGTCAATCTGCGTTTCCAACGGCATCGGCCTTTGAAACGTGTAAGCCATCTCACTCCCTCCTCTCTTTGCTCATCTGCGGGAGATTGTATCACACTTTCGGTCGGGTAGCAACCGGACTGGTAAGTGTGCAATCAATCGTGGTGATCGCCGCGCCTGGACGAAAGGGTCAAACTCTGGTATCCTGAGCTCACTTCAACTTGTGAGCGGGAGGTGCGTGATGGATATGGACACCAGTCAGCAGTACTGCCCCAATCCCAAGTGCCCGGATTACGGCGTAGTGGGAGGCAGCAACATCGGAATCCACAGCCGCAAGGAACACCGCTTCCGGTGCAAGACTTGCGGCAAGACCTTCGCCGCTACGACCGGCACTCCCCTCTACCGCCGCCACCACGACCACCGGCTGATCGGCTGGGTGATCAGCCTCTTGGCACACGGTTGCCCCAAGCAGGCCATTGTGATCACCTTCAACCTCGACCCCCGCACGGTGGATGCTTGGTGGAAGAGCAGCGGGCAACACTGCCGGCGCGTCCACGAGGCCACCGTCTTGCAGGGAGGCCTGGATCTGGTGCAGGTGC
>JALWUZ010000739.1 GCA_027079895.1 Anaerolineae bacterium | reverse complement strand
CCGCCGAACCGCCGCCCGCCGCCCCTGCCCCGGCGGTCACGTCGCCTCACCTGGACGACCTCCGCCGCAACCTCTCCGACACCGATATGAAGCGCATCGTCCGCGCGATGAACGGGCTGGCTCAAGACGTCAACGCCGAGGCGGTCATCCTGACCTGCGGCAGCGGCCTGCTGGCCCAGGCCGGACGGCTCGCCCAGCAAGAGATGAGCGGCTTGGCGCAGGTGGTGGGGGAGAACTGGCAGTTGTCGGGACGGGTGGCGCAGATTCTGGGGCTGGAGCAATCTCACTTCGAGCAGAGCGTCGAGGGGGGAGAGCATCTGCTGTACTCCCGCGCCATCGTGGACGATGTGATTCTCTCGGCGGCGGTGCGGGGCGGCGTCCCGTTGGGCATGCTCCGTCACCGGGCCAAGGCGACGGCGGAGTCCATCCACGCCATCATCGCCGAGATTATCTGATGGGCGGTCGAGATGTCCGTGCAGTGGTTTAGCGGCCTGGGGCACGTGACCCAGGCGTTGCTGGCGACGTTGTTCACCTGGTTCTTGACGGCGTTGGGGGCCGGGCTGGTGTTCTTCTTCCGCACAATCGAGCGCAAGGTGCTGGATGGGATGTTGGGGTTCGCCGCCGGGGTGATGATCGCCGCCAGTTTCTGGTCGCTCCTGGCCCCGGCGATCGAGTTGGCGGAGCAGACGGGGGGCTTGCCCTGGGTGCCGGCGACGGTCGGCTTCCTGGCCGGAGGGGGGTTCCTCTATCTGGTGGACAAACTGCTGCCCCACCTCCACCCCGGTTTCCCGGACGAGAAGGCGGAGGGGGTAAAGACGAGTTGGCAGCGCAGCACGTTGCTCGTCCTGGCGATCACGCTCCACAACATCCCGGAGGGGCTGGCGGTAGGGGTAGCCTTCGGCGCGTTGGCGGCGCACATCCCCTCGGCGACGTTGGCCGGGGCGGTCGCCCTGGCGATGGGTATCGGGCTCCAGAATTTCCCCGAAGGGGCGGCCGTCTCCGTCCCCCTGCGGCGGGAGGGGATGTCGGTGTTTCGGAGTTTCCTCTACGGGCAGGCGTCCGGCCTGGTGGAGCCGCTGGCGGGGGTGCTCGGCGCGGCGGCGGTGGTGTGGATGAGGCCGATTCTCCCTTACGCGCTGGCCTTCGCCGCTGGAGCGATGATTTTCGTCGTCGTCGAGGAGTTGATCCCCGAATCTCAGTTGCATACGGACACCGATGTGGCGACGGTCGGCGCGATGGTAGGGTTCGCCGTGATGATGACGCTGGACGTGGCCCTGGGGTGAGGCGTAGTTGATTCGACTTTCGAGCGAGGAGCAGGCTTACCTGTCCGGCGCGTTCGGGCCGGGGGCGCAGCAGGCGATGGAGATCATCGTCGCGCTGGGGCGCATTTACTCCGCCGAACGGCTGGTGCCGGTGGGGTCGGTGCAGGTGGCGGGGGTGAGTTACCGCAATCTGGGCGAGGCGGGGCTCGATTTTCTCCGCCGCTGGGCGGCCCAGGGAGCGCAGGTGCGGGTGCCGACGACGCTCAATCCGGCCGGGATGGATTTGACGGCCTGGCGGGAGTTGGGGTTTTCGGAGGAGTTCGCCCGCCGTCAGCAGGAGGTGATCGCCGCGTACCGGCGGCTGGGGGTGCGTACTACCTGCACTTGTACACCGTATCTGGCGGGCAACCGTCCCGGCCTGGGGGAACACGTCGCCTGGGCGGAGTCGTCGGCGGTGAGTTACGCTAACGCGGTGCTGGGGGCGCGTACCAATCGGGAGGGAGGCCCCAGCGCGTTGGCGGCGGCCATCACCGGACGCACCGCCGCTTACGGCCTGCATCGGGACGAGAATCGCCGGGCCACGTTGGTGGTGGAGGTGCGCTGCCCGGTGCGTTCCCAGGCCGATTTCGGCGCGTTGGGGTATCTGGTGGGGCAGGCGGCCCGCAACGGGGTGCCGTATTTCGTCGGTTTGGGGGATGAGGTGTCGGCGGTGTCGCTGAAGGCCATCGGCGCGGCGATGGCGGCCAGCGGGGCCGTCGCCCTGTACCACGTCGCCGGGGTGACGCCGGAGGCTGGACGACACATCATCGCTCCCGACCACCGGACTATGGTCGTGGACGACCTCCGACCGGCTTACCGGGCTCTCGACTCCGCGACGCGCTCGATAGACCTGGTGTGGTTCGGCTGTCCCCACGCCGGGCTGGAGGAGATCGAGGAGGTGGTGCGGCTGCTGGACGGGCGGCGGGTGCGGACGCCGCTGTGGATCACGACGGCGCGGGAGGTGCGTCGGCGGGCTGTGGAGGAAGGGCTGGTCGCCGCTATCGAGGCGGCCGGGGGGCGGGTGGTGAGCGATATGTGCGCCGTCGTCGCCCCGATGCGGGAGTTGGGTTTCCGCACGCTGGCGACTCCGTCGGCGAAAGGGGCTTTCTACCTCCCGTCCCACGCCGGGGTGCAGGTGCGGTACGGGGATGTCCGCCGGTGTGTGGAGGCCGCCGTGCGCGGTTCGTGGCCGGAATGAACGCGGTATGACGATGAGGTGCTACCTCGCACAACGCTTGAGGGGGGTAAAATGACTGATAAAGGTGTATCCGAACGGATGCTCATCACGCACGCCCGGCTGGCGACGCTGGGCGATGAGCCGGATCTGGTCGAGGACGGCGCGGTGCTCATCGAGGGTGAGCACATCGCCGCGCTGGGGACGACGACGGAGTTGGCTATGCGCTATCCGTCCGTCGAACGATGGGACGCGGAGGGGCAGTTGCTGATGCCGGCGGCCCTCTGCGGCCACACTCACTTTTACGGCGCGTTCGCCAGGGGGATGGCGATTCCCGGAGAGCCGCCGAGCAACTTCCCGGAGATTCTGGAGCGTCTCTGGTGGCGGCTGGACAAGGCTCTGACGCCGGAGGACGTCCGGTACTCCGCGCTGGTCTGTCTGGTGGACGCGGTGCGGCACGGCACGACGACGCTGGTAGATCATCACGCCAGCCCCAACGCCATCCCCGGCTCGCTGGACATCATCGCCGAGGCGGTGGAGGAGGCCGGGGTGCGGGCCGCGCTGTGTTACGAGGTGACGGACCGGGACGGGGAGGAGCGGGCTCAGGCCGGTATCGCCGAGAACATACGTTTCGCCCGCCGTCTTCGGGAAAATCCGCGTCCGCGCCTGGCGGCTGCCTTCGGGCTCCACGCCTCCCTGACGCTGTCCGACGAGACGCTGGCGGCTTGTGTGGAGGCCGCCGATGAGTTGGGGATGTGAAACCCCATCCCCAA
>JALWUZ010000738.1 GCA_027079895.1 Anaerolineae bacterium | reverse complement strand
CCTGGGTTCGGGTCTCGCGCCCAGGCAACGGATTCATCCGCTGCCGCAAAGCGTGGGAACGCGAGCGTCACGCTCGCCTCACCGTTCACTGGCGACGGATAAATCCGCCGCCTGGGTTCGGGACTCATACCCAGGCAGCGGACTCATTCGCTGCCACAAGATCTGACGCGGAGCGTCAACCCGCCGTTCCCACGCTGGAGCGTGGGAACGAGCAGAGATCTTCAATCAGTTGCGCAGTATGCAGGGCAGGTAGACGTGGTAAGGCCAGCCGAGCAGGGCGTCAATGCCGAACAGGTCGGGGGCGGCGGGCAGGCGGATGGTGACGGTCAGGGCGGCGTCGGAGTCGGCGGCGTCGCTGTACCACCGGGTCTCGTAGCCGGTCTTGGAGAAGCGGACTTTGTACTCTCCGTCCGGCAGGCCGCGCACCTGGTACAGGCCCCAGGAACTGGTGTAGTCGCTTCCCACGAAAGCCATGTTGGTCGCGCTGTAGACGACGACGTACACACTGCTCAACGGGAGATGCCCGTTCTCGTCGCGGACTACGCCGCTGATGGAACCGTACCGGTCGAGCAGGCCGTCAATGCCGGTGACAACGTCGGAGGCGGTGACGGTGATCGTCGGGCTGTCGCCGGAGTCGTGAACGCCGCCGTACCACTCGCTGGCGTAGAAACGCCAGTCGCCAGGCCAGAAGATGACCCGGTAGTGACCGTCCGGGAGGCCTGGGGTGCGGTAGTAGCCGTCCCGGTCGGCGTAGATGCTGCTCAGTACCAATCCGCCGGTCGCGCTGTAGACGTTGACGTAGGCTCCCGCCATCGGCCAACCGCTGTCGGCGGCGGTGATGCGCCCGGTGATGATCCCGCCGGTCTCCAGGGTGGCGTTGATGCCGCTGATGACTGTGTTGACCGTCACAGAGACAGTCTGAGCGGCTGTGGAGGAGCGAACGTCGTCGTACCATTCATCGCGGTAGGGGGAGCGGGGGGAGAAATGCACGCGGTAGCCGCCCGATTCCAGCCCCTCTAGCCGGTAGGAGCCATCCGGCCCGCTGTAGGTGCTCTGGGAGTCGTAGCCGCCGGTGACTTCGTAGGCGTAAACGTAGACGCCCGGCAGGCCGGATGAGCCATCGCTGACGATGCCGGTGATGACGCCGCCGAGGGGGACGATCTGGTTGATGTTGGCGACGGTGACGCCGGCCGTCACTGTAACCGGGGTGGCCGCGCTCAGGTTGTCCACTCCGCCGTAGTAGATCGGGACGTAGGGGGAGTAGGGGCTGAAGTAGACCCGGTAGACGCCGACCGGCAGGTCGCTGATTTCGTACCGCCCGTCGCCGGCGTAGTCCGAGCCGATGTTCTGGCCGTTGCTGTCTTTGGCGTAGACCCAGCAGTACACCGGCCAGCCGGTGTCGGCGGCGGTGACGGTGCCGGTGATGGCTCCGGTGCCACTGGCGACGGGGGATAGTTGCCCGTTCACCGTCAGTGTGACGCCAGTGGTGACGTGGACGGTGGTGGCCTGATCCCGGTCCGCGGCGTCGGAGTACCACTCGCTCCGGTAGCCGGAGGGAGCGGAGAACTCGACCTGGTAGTCGCCGGCGGGCAGGGCGGGGTAGGCGACGTAGTGCCCGTCGCCGTCGGTGTAGTCCCAAGCGACGTAGGCGTCGAGGCCGACCGGATAGACGCGCACCATGACGCTATCTATCGGCCGGCCGGTGTCGGCGTCGGTGACGGTGCCGCTGATGAGGCCGCCGATGGGCAGGTGGAAGTTGATGTTGGTGATGGTGGCGGTCGCCACGGAGATGTAGGTCGCCGCGGTGCGGTCGGTCGTCCCGCTGTACCAGGTGGTGACGTGGGCGTCGGATGGCCGTGCCTCCACCCGGTAGAGGCCGGGGACGAGGGGGCCGAGTTGGTAGCGGCCCGCACTGTCGGCTGTGTCGGAGGCGGCGCTGTTGTTGTCGTCGCCCCGATAGGCGTACACGTGGACTGTGCCCGATGAGCCGGTCACTACTCCGGTGATGAGAGGCCCTGGGCTGACGATGGCGTTGATGTTGGTGACCGTCACTCCGGTGGTGAAGACGAGGGGGGTAAAGTCGCTGCTCCGGTAAGAGTTATCGTAGTACTCCGAGTAGTACGGCTGCGGAGGGGTGAACGCTACCCGGTAGACACCGCCGGGCAGTCCGGTCAGCGTGTAGTAGCCATTGGCGTCGGTGTAGGACGAGCGGTAGTCGCCCCCGCCGTCCTGTTTCCGTGTGTTCACGTAGACCGAACCCAGGCCGTGGCCGGTGTCGGCGGCGGTGACGCGGCCCGTGATGACGCCGCCTTTGGTCAGGGTGACGTTGATGGTGGTGGTGACGCCGGCGGTGGTGGTGAACAGGGTGGCCGCTTCTATGGTGTCCTGGTCGTCGTAGTACTCCGACAGGTAGATGTATTGGTAGTCATAGAAGTAGAGTTTGTACCCTCCGGCGGGTAATCCATTGAAATAGTAGTGGCCGGAGTGGTCGGTGTAGTCGGCATAGAGGTATTCGCCGGTGTGCCCTTCGAAGAGTGAGACGCGGATGCCGGACAACGGCGTGCCGTTGTCGCCGACGACTGTACCGTTGATGAACGCGGCCCGCGTCAGGGAGACGTTGATGGTGCGGGTGACGTGGGCAGCGATGGTGATGGGGTCGGCCGCGTCTATGGTGGCGCGGTTGTCATAGTACTCCTCCTGGTAGTAGCCGTCGTAGTCGTAGAAGCGGAGTTTGTACGTCCCGCTCATCAGGCCGCCAATCCGGTAATGACCTGCCCCGTCGGTGCTGCGGTTGGTGACGTAACTGTCGTCGGCAGCGCGGTAGACGTAGACGGAGATGCCGGGCAGAGGATGGCCGTCGTCCGCGTCGGTGACTGTGCCGGTGATGAACGAGGCGCGTTCCAGGGCGGCGTCAATGGTGGTGGTTGTCCGGGCGGTGACGGTGATGGGGTCGGCCTCGCTCAGAGAAGAGCGGTTGTCATAGTATTCCTTCAGGTAGTAGCCGTCGTAGTCGTAGAAGCGGAGTTTGTACGTCCCACTCACTATGCCGGTGAACCGGTAATGCCCCGCGCTGTCGGTGTTGCGGCTGGCGGCGTAACTGTCGTCGGCGGCGCGGTAGAGGTAGACGGAGATGCCGGACAGGGGATGACCGTCGTCCGCGTCGGTGACGGTGCCGGTGACGAAGCCGGCGGGCGACAGGGCGGCGTCAGCGGTGGTGGTCGCCCCGGCAGTGACGGTGATGATGTCGGCCTCGCTCAGGGAGGAGCGGTCGTCGTAGTATTCCTCCAGGTAGGAGCCGGAGTAGTCGTAGAAGTAGAGTTTGTACGTCCCACTCTCTACGCTGGTGAACCGGTAATGTCCTGCGCTGTCGGTGCTACGGCCGGCGACGTAACTGCTGTCGGCGGCGCGGTAGAGTCTGACGGAGATGCCGGACAGAGGATGACCATCGCCCGCGTCGGTGACGGTGCCGGTGACGAAGCCGGCGGGCGATAGGGCGACGTCAATGGTGACGGTCGCCCCGGCGGTGACGGTGATGGGGTCGGCATCGCTCAGAGAGGAGCGGTCGTCGTAGTATTCCTCCAAGTAGGAGCCGGAGCCATCGTAGAAGCGGAGTTTGTAGGTTCCGCTCACCAGGCCGCTGAATTGGTAATGACCGGCGCTGTCGGTACCGCGATTGGTGACGTAACTGCCGTCGGCGGCGCGGTGGAGGTAGACGGAAATGCCGGACAGGGGATGACCGTCGTCCTCGTCGGTGACGGTGCCGGTGATGATGCCCTCCGGGGCAAGTTCGAAGTCAATGGCAACGGTGACGCCGCTGGTGAGGTAAATGGGGGTGGCCTCGTCCCACTCCATAGCGTCCTGGTACCACTCGCTGAGGTAGTGTCCGCTCGCCTCGGCAGCGTAGATGGTGTAGGAGATAGGGCCCAATCCGCTAATCCGATAGTAGCCGGAGGAGTCGCTGTAGGCGCCGTCCACCAGCGCGTTTCTGACCCCCTCGCAGACCCGGACTTCGGCCCCGTTGATGGGAACGCCGCCGGGCGCGGTGACGAAGCCGGTGATGACGGCTCCTTTGACCAGTGAGGCGTTGATGTCGTAGGTGTGGGCGGTGACGGTGATCCACGAGCCCAAGCCGGCCCGATAGGCACCGCTGTAGTACTCGGTGGCGTAGAGATGGGTGTTGTAATCCTTGAACTTCACCTGGTAGGAGCCGGAGGGCAGGCCGGGGGTGGTGGTGTAGGTTCCGTCGGCGGCGGTGTTGGAACTGGCGTAGTAGGCGGAGTTGGCGTCGTAGGCATAGACGTAGATGTTGGCGATAGGAGCCGCCGTCGCCTCGTCGGTGACGTGGCCGTGAATCTGCCAGCCGGCGGCGAGGGAGGCGTTGATGTTGATGACGCCCGTGTCGGCGGAGACGACGACGGGGGAGTAGTTCTCGCAGTCGTCGTAGGAGACGTCGGCGTAACATTCGGGGATGTGGTAGTCGCCGGGGAAGAATATGAGTTTGTAGGAGCCCGCCGGGACGCTGATGGAGTAGACGCCGTTGACGCCGGTCGAGCCGCAGCGGTAGACGTAGGGGGAGGACTGACTGGCGCAGACACTCACGCCGGATAGGGGCGCGCCGCCGTCATCGGCGGTGACAACGCCGGTGATGAATACGTCGCCGGTGACGGAAAGTGGGTTCAGCGGGGCCCAAGAGGACGAGGGCGAAGAGGCAGCGGGTTCGGGTGGGGAGGTCGCCAGGGTGGTAGAGGCGATGGAAAGCAACAGTACCAACGCCACCGCTGCGAGCAGTCCGGCCAGCGGCCAAACGATTCGCAAGTTATTCCTGAGAGCCATTTTTCGCGTCCTTTCCCGCCCTGGAAGCAGAGAACGCTCACAAGTCACTGGGTGAGGGAGATTATAGCACGGGGTGGGGAAGTTACAAGTGGGCAGGTGGGCAGGTTTGCAAGTGGCAAGTGTGCAAGTGTGCAAGTTTGCAAGTTTGCAGGTGGGCAGGTGGGCAAGGTTGAGGGGGATGGAACGTGCCCATCCTCGGAAATATGCTATAATTGCCCCCCATGACCAGCCCTATGCCCTCCCTGACCATCGGCATCGAGGAGGAGTACCAGAGCGGAGACCCGTCCACGCTGGAGTTGTGCATTGCCTTCCACGACCAGCCCCACGCCCTCCCTGACCATCGGCATCGAGGAGGATTACCAGAGCGGAGACCCGTCCACGCCGGAGTTGTGCATTGCCTTCCACGACCAGCCCTACGCCCTCCTTGACCATCGGCATTGAGGAGGAGTACCAGAGCGGAGACCCGTCCACGCCGGAGTCGTGCATTGCCTTCCACGACCAGCACTACGCCCTCCCTGACCATCGGCATCAAGGGGGAGTACCAGAGCGGAGACCCGTCCACGCCGGAGTTGTGCATTGCCCTCCATGACCAGCACTATGCCCTCCCTGACCATCGGCATTGAGGAGGAGTACCAGATCGTAGACCCGTCCACGCTGGAGTTGTGCTCCGGTGCGCAGCGGTTCCTCGACCGAGAGGAGGCCATCCGTCCGGCCCAAATGCACCCGGAGTTCCTCCAGTCCCAAATCGAGATCAGCATCCCCGTCTGCCGGGACATCCAGGAGGCCCGGCGTGCCCTGGTGCGTGCGCGTCGCGCTATGCGCGACCTGGCCCGGCAGGAAGGGATGTTGCTGGCGGCAGCGGGCACGCATCCCTTCTCGTCCTGGGCCGCGCAGACCGTCTCCTCCCTGGGAGCCTACCCCTCCCTCTCCCGCTCCCTCCAGGACGTGGGGCGGCGGCTGCTGATCTTCGGGCTGCACATCCACGTCGGCATCGAGGACCACGACCTGCTCATTGACGTGCTGAATCGGGTGCGCTACTTCCTCCCCTACCTGCTGGCCCTGTCCGCCAGTTCCCCTTTCTGGCACGGACGGGACACCGGTTTCAGTTCCTACCGCAGCGTGCTCTTCGGCGACCTGCCCCGCACCGGCATACCGCCGGTGTTCGATTCCTACGCCGCTTACCGGCGGTACGTGTCCTTGCTGCTGGCGACCAACTGCATCGCCGCGCCGACTCACATCTGGTGGGACGTGCGTCCCAGCGAGAAGTTCCCCACGTTGGAGGTGCGCGTCCCCGATATGGGCACGCGGGTGGAGGAGACGTTGTGCATCGCCGCTCTGACCCAGGCCATCGTCGCCAAACTGGTACGTCTGCGCCAGGCCGGGCAGTACGGGCCGGTCTATCCCAAGCCGCTGCTCGACGAGAACAAGTGGCGGGCTATGCGGTACGGCTGCGCGGCCCGCCTGGTAGCCTTCGACCGGGGGAAAGAGGTGCCGTTTCCGACGCTGGCGGAGGAACTGTTGCGCTGGCTGGACGATGTCGTGGACGAGTTGGGCAGTCGGCGGGAGGTGGAGTACGTCCAGGAGATTCTGCGAGCGGGCACCAGTGCGGCCCGTCAGCGGGCGGTCTACCGGCGCACCGGCAGCCTGCGGGCCGTGGTCGAGCGAATTATCGAGGAGTCGGAGGAGGGGCTATGATCACCATCGCCGAGGCGCAGAAGTACTACGATGACACAGATTCGGCCCACGATTTCGCGCACGTCCGGCGCGTGTTGACGCTGGCGGAGCGCATCGGGCGGGCCGAGGGAGCGGATATGGAGATCGTGCGGGCGGCGGCCTTGCTCCACGATGTGGGGCGGGCGCAGGCCGTGGCCGCCGGGCGCGATCACGCCGCCTTCGCCGCCGAGCGGACGCGGGAGATTCTGGCCGGACGGCCGGCGGAGCGGGTGGAGGCGGTCGTGGAGGCCGTCGCCGCCCATCGGTTCCGCACGGAGCCGGCCCCGGCGACGTTGGAGGCTCAGGTGGTGTTCGACGCCGACAAACTGGACAGCATCGGCGCGGTGGGGGTGGCGCGGGCCTTCGCCTACAGCGGGGCGCGGGGGGAGCCACTGTGGGCCCC
This sequence comes from Anaerolineae bacterium, assembly GCA_027079895.1. Taxonomy (GTDB): domain Bacteria; phylum Chloroflexota; class Anaerolineae; order B4-G1; family B4-G1; genus JALWUZ01. The sequence goes on along the minus strand of JALWUZ010000738.1, from coordinate 3,768 downwards.
CGCCGATGAGCCGAACGGCAGCCACACTCCGAGGCACGAGTTCGCCGTCAAACTGTCCCGCGTGAAGGAGCGGCTCTACACGGCGACGGGCCGCGCCCTCGCCGAGGAGCGGCACGCCTTCATGGTCGCCTTCTTCGAGCGGATGGCGGCCGAGGTGCGCGGGGAGGTGTGAGGTATGCGTCTCGACCAACTGCGGATGGACTGGCGGGTCGTCACCGTGATCTTCGTCTCCACGCTGGTACTGGTGGTGAGCCACTACCGCCGTTTCTTCTCCTACGAGGGGTACAACCGGCTGCTGCTGTACCTGGGCGTGCCGCTGTTCGTCATCGTCGTCCTGTTCCGGGAGTCGCCGGCGCGGTACGGCTTCCAACTGGGGGATTGGCGGGCCGGGCTCGTGCTGACGGCGGTCGGATGGGCGGGGATGGCGGTGGTGCTCTGGTTCGTGGCCCGCACGGGGGACTTTCGCGGGTATTACGGCCACCTGCGCCCGTCGCTGCCGATTCCGCTCGACGCCGCGCTGGACCTCTTCGGCTGGGAGTTTCTGTTCCGCGGCTTCCTGCTCTTCGCGCTCTACCGCGCCGTCGGGCCGTATGCGATCGTGCTCCAGGCGGTGCCGTTCACCATCGCCCACTTCGGCAAGCCGGAGTTGGAGACGTTGAGTTGCATCTTCGGGGGGACGGCCTTCGGGTACGTCGCCTGGCGGAGCGATTCGTTCCTCTACCCGTTCCTGATTCACTGGTTCGTGACCACTTTCACGATGTACCTGGCCCGCTGACGGCGGGGAAACGGCGGCTTGCCCGAAAAGAAAGTAGGCGTTATAATGTGCGCCGCACGGGGAAGTGTCGGAATGGGCAGACGAGCGTGACTTAGGATCACGTGGGGCAACCCGTGCGGGTTCAAATCCCGCCTTCCCCACACCAGGCTTCGGGGGCCCACGGCTCCCGAAGCCAAATTTTGAGGAGGAACTCCCTTGAAAATCACCACCCAACCCCTGGAAAACCATCAGGTCGTCCTGACCATCGAGTTGGACGAGGAGCGCGTCCAGAAAGAGATGCGCCGCGCCGCCCGCCGCCTCTCGCGGCAGGTGAACATCCCCGGCTTCCGGCGCGGCAAGGCTCCCTACGACCGCGTCCTGCTCTACTTCGGCGAGGAGACCATCCGCGACGAGGTCGTCTCCGCGCTGGCCGAGGAGGTGTTCGAGGAGGCCCTGAAAGAGGCCGACCTCGACCCCTACGAGTTGAGTTCCGTCGAAATCCCCTCCTACAACCCCCTCACCATGCAAGTCACCGTCTCGCTCAGGCCGACGGTGGAGTTGGGCGACTACCGCAGTTACCGCCGCGAGTACCCGGAGGTCACGGTCTCCCAGGAGGAGATCGAGGAGGAGTTGGAGCACATCCGAATGTCCAACTCGGTCCTCGAACCGGTCGAGCGGGCTGCCGAGCCGGACGACGACGTGCAGGTGGACATCATCGGGCGCACCGCCTCCGGTGAACTGTTCATCGAGGACAAGGATTTGTACCTCTCGCTCTACGGCGACGAGGAGGAGGAGATCGTCATTCCGGGGCTGTACGACTTCATCGTGGGTATGTCAGCCGGCGACGAGCGCACCGTCACCGTGACCCTGCCGGACGACTTCCCGCGCGAGGACTTGCGCGGACAGGACGCCGAAATCACCATCAAGGTACTCGACGTGTACGAGCGCATCGTCCCCGCCCTGGACGACGACCTGGCCCGCACCGTCGGCAACTACGACTCCCTGGAGGAGTTGGAGGCCCACATCGCGGCGGAACTGCTCCGCGCCAAGCAGGAGGAGGCCGACGAGGAGTACGCCAACCGCGTCTTCGACGACATCGTCGCCCAGGCCGAGGTCAAGTACCCGCCGGAGATGGTGGAGAAGTGGCTGGACGACATGGTGGACGACTACGGCGACTACGTGAAACGCAGCCTGCACCTCCCGCTGGCGGACTACCTCCGCTTCCAGGGGAGCGACGAGCAGACCCTGCGGGATTCGATGCGCGACCAGGCCGCCGAGGGGCTCAAGCGGCTCCTGGTGATGTGGGAACTCATCGAGCGCGAGGGGCTGACGGTCAGCGATGAGGAGATCGCGGCGGAGATCGAGCGCATTGTCGCGGATGTCGGCGTGGATCAGGACTCCGTCCGCGAGGCCTTCAGCGCGGAGGGCTCCCGCAACCTCGTCCGCGACCGGCTGCTGCAAAAGAAGATGTTGGAGCGCGTGGCGGCCATCGCCAGAGGAGAGGCCCCGGAGTTGCCCCCGGCGGATGAGCAAGACGAGCAAGATGAGCAAACGGAGGAGTAAGGTGTACCCCCAGAACCTGATACCGATGGTGGTCGAGACGACCGGGCGCGGCGAGCGGGCCTACGACATCTACTCCCTGCTCCTCAAGGAGCGCATCGTCTTCGTCGGCCTGCCGATCAACGACCAGGTCGCCAACCTGGTGGTGGCCCAGTTGCTCTACCTGGCCGGAGACGACCCGGAGCGGCCCATCCGCATGTACATCAACTGCCCCGGCGGGGTGGTCTATCACGGCCTGGCGATTTACGACACAATGCAGCAGATTCCCGCGCCGGTGGAGACTTACGCGGTGGGGGTGACGGCCAGCATGGGCACGGTGTTGCTGGCCGCCGGCAGCAAGGGGCATCGCTACGCCCTGCCCCACGCGACCGTCCACATGCACCCGGCCGGCGGCAGTGCCCAGGGATACGCGCCCGATGTCGAGATTCAGTACAAGGAGTTGAAGCGCATCGAGAACTTGATCCACCAACTCCTCTCCTACCACACCGGCCAGACCGTCGAGCAGATCGCCGCCGACTTCGACCGCGACCGATTTATGAGCGCAGAGGAGGCCGTCGAGTACGGGCTGGTAGACCAGGTGCTCCAGCCTGCCGAGGAGAAACGGCCACATTGAGCGCAGACCTCCGAGGAGCACGGCCTCGGAGGTTTTTGTTAATGGAAGGGGGAGCCCCAGTGAAAGAATTACTCACCGGAAATCAGGCCCTGGCCCTGGGCGCGTTGCAGGCCGGCGTCGAGGTCGTGACCGGCTACCCCGGCACCCCGTCCACCGGCGCCCTGACCTCCCTGTTGAAAATGACCCTGCCGGGCCGCCACATCGAGTGGAGCGTCAACGAGAAAGTGGCCTTCGAGATCGCCACGGGAGCCTCGTGGGCCGGGAAACGGGCTCTGTGTACGATGAAGATGTCCGGGGTCAACGTGGCCTACGATTCCCTCATCTCCGTGGCCTACTCCGGCTGCATCGGCGGGCTGGTGATCTACGTCGCCGACGACCCCGGCGTCAGCGCGGGGATGGCGGAGCAGGACACGCGCGGCTACGCCCTGATGTCCGACCTGCCGCTGCTGGAACCCTCGTCGGTGGCGGAGGCGTACCGCCTGATTCAGACGGCCTTCGAGTTGTCGGAGCGGGTCGGGACGCCGGTCTTCTTCCGCCTGGTGACGGCCCTCTCCCAGTCCAAAGCCCCAGTCGAGGTCGCCCCGCCCCCTCCGCCGCCGGAGCGGGAGCCCCGCCTGGTGCGGGACATCACCCGTTTCACCAAAGCGGGGGCGGCCATCTGCCAGCAGCAACACCGCGACCTGCTCGCCCGCCTGGAACGGGCCGGGCAGGTCATCCGCGAGATGGGGCTCAACCGGCTGGAACTGGCCGCGGAGCCCGGCGGGGTCGGGGTCATCGCCTCCGGCGTCGCCGTGGCCTATCTGGATGAGGTCATCGCGGGGGCCGACCTTCCCACCCCGCC
>JALWUZ010000737.1 GCA_027079895.1 Anaerolineae bacterium | reverse complement strand
CACCTCACCGCCGTTGGCTGCTCCCGCTTCCCCCCACACCATCCGCCTTCAATCCCGCCAATTCCAACCCACCGCCACCGATGTAGACGGTCTGCGACGCCTGACCGCCACCGACCGGGAGCGCGTCCACATCCTCGTCCAACTGGACTTCATCCCCCGCCAAGCGGCGAAAGCGGCCCTGGCCGCACGGGGGCTGCATCTACTGGCCTACGTCCCCGACTACGCCTGGATCGCCTCCGTCCCGGCGGCGCAGCCCACCGCCGTTCTCGACCTGCCCGGCGTCGTCTGGGCCGGGCCGCTGACGGTGGACGACAAACTCGCCCCGAACATCCGCACCGGCCACTGGAGCGAGTTCAACCGCGCCCCCGACGGCACCGTCGCCGTCTACGTCTCCCTCCACCTGGACGAGAGCCTGGACACAGGCCGCAAACTGGCGGAGGCCCACGGCGGCAAAGTCATCAACCAGATCGTGGGCATCAACACCCTGGTCGTCGCGCTGCCCCAGGAGAACGTCCGCGCCCTCGCCGCCGAAGATGCCGTCCAATGGGTCGAACCGGTCGGCCCGCCGCTGACGGCCACCAACGACGGCATCCGCGCCCAGATCGGCGTGGACGATGTGCAGGACTCCCCCTACAACCTCGACGGCAGCGGGGTAGACGTCCTGGTCTACGACGTGGGGCAGGTGTGGGGCCACCCGGACTTCGGCACCCGCGTGACGCACGGCGACTCCACCGCCTACGCCGACCACTCTACCCACGTCGCCGGCACCCTCGGCGGCGATGGCTCCCTCAGCGCGTCCGCCGGCGGTTCCGCCAATCAATGGCGCGGCATGGCCCCGGCGGTGGACATCATCTCCTACGGCTTCGAGTGGGACGGCACCGGCATGTGGTTCTACGACAACCCCGGCGACATCGAGCACGACTGGGCCCAGGCCCAGAACTCCTACGGTGCGGACATCGGCACGGCCAGCATCGGCTCCAACATCTCGTTCTACTTCCCCGGCGATTGCGACCTTTTGGGCAACTACGGCGAGACTGCCCGGCTGATGGATCAGATCGTGCGCGGCGGCAACTCCACCGTCGGCATCGGTGACAAATACATCGCTACCTGGTCCGTTGGGAATGAGCGGGGAGGGACCCACTGCGCCACCACCCCGACCGGCTATCGCAAGATCGCCCCCCCGTCCGCCGCCAAGAACCCGATCCACGTCGGCGCGTCCAACACCGATGACGACTCGATGACCACCTTCAGTTCCTGGGGCCCCACCGACGACGGGCGTATCAAGCCCCTCGTCGTCGCCGGTGGAGACCAGGTAGGCGGCGATGGCGGCATCAAATCCACCATCCCCAACCTCACCATTGACATAACCTCGCGCGACTGCGACGGCACCGGCGACGATTACTGCTATCCCTACGATACGATGGCCGGCACCTCGATGGCCACTCCGGCCGTCGCCGGCGGCATCGCCCTCATGCTCCAGCACTATCGAGACGTGTACGATACCTTCGGCGTCTTCTGGCCCTCCACCGCCAAAGTCATCCTGATGCAGACGGCGGTTGATATGGGCCGCCCCGGCCCCGATTACCAGTGGGGCTACGGCCAAGTGGACATCCACGCCGCTATAGACCTCATCAGCCGCAAAGCCTTCCGCCAGGACAGCGTGGACGACGGCGAGGTGGACGTCTTCTACCTCGTCGTCCCTGACGATGACGAACCCGTCACCGTCAGTCTGGCCTGGGACGACTACGAAGCCACCGTCAACGCCGACCCGGCCCTGATCAACGACCTGGACCTGGAACTGGTCGCCCCCGACGGCACAGTCTGGCGCCCCTGGGTGCTCGACCAGGACAACCCGACCGCCAACGCTACCCGTGGCACGGATCACATCAACAACCAAGAGCAGGTGCAAGTCACCGCCTCCGACGAGGACCTCATCGGCACCTGGCTGGTGCGCGTCAAAGGCACCACCGTCCCCCAGGGCCCCCAGGACTACTCTCTGGCCTGCGAGGGTTGCCGGCCGCTCGACCTGGGCGTCTGCCAGAGCAAAGTGACCGGCGGCAGCGTGATGATGGCGACGGATATGCCCTCACCCGCCGGGCCGGAACTGATGCCCCCGCCGGAACCGCAGCCCCTCACCGCCGGCGAACTGTGGCAGCAGGCCCTTGAGTCCTCCCTGAAGGCGGAGCAGGAGAACGCGGAACGGGCCCGCCAACAAGCCATCGGCGACGCCCTCGCCCTCGTCGAAGCGGCCTGGGAGCGCGGCCCGGAGGCGGTCGTCGCCCTGAGGGACACGCTCACCGGCCCGGCCCTGGACGCCGTCCACACGGAGATCGAACGGGCGCAAGAACAACTCTTCGAAGCCGCCCCGCCGCCTCCGCCGACCGCGCCCGTCAGCGAAGAAGAGGAGCAGGCCGCTGCGGACGCCCAGGCCAGAGAAGACGCTGCTAACCGCGCCCGTGCGTTCGCCGTCGCCGCCTCCGCCGACCCGGCCGAGAACAGCGGTTCACCGCTCCCCGTGCGCACCACCCCGGCCGTTCCTGGACGGCCGGCTGCCGACCTCACCGTTGGGCAGGGCTGCACCTACGCCACCATCGGCGAGGCCATCGCCGCCGCCAACCCCGGCGACCGCATCCTCATCGAGGGCGGCGCGGTCTTCACCGAGAACCTCACCATCACCTCCACCCTCACCCTGGAAGGCGGCTACGACGGCTGCGCCAGCGGCTCCACCGATAGAACTACGGTGGACGGCGACGCCAGCGGCCCGGTCATCGTCATCGCCGGGGGCATCAGCGTCACTCTGCGCAATCTGAACGTCACCAACGGCTCTACCGCCTCTGAAGGTGGCGGTATCCGGTTCGCTCTCCTGAACGATGACCCCAATACCCATTTGACACTCTACAAACTGGACATCTACGACAATCAGGCACAGTGGGGGGGCGGCTTGTGGGTCGGCCCCAACGCCGAGGTGGTGGGAGATTACGTCAAGATCTACAACAACACCGCCACCAGCAAGGGCGGCGGTCTGCGACTCTACGGCAGCCACGCCACGCTCACCAACAGCGACATCCACGATAACAGCGCACCGCTTGGCGGCGGCGTCGCCGCCTCGAAAGAAGAGGGCTACTCCACCGCGCTCAACCTCCCCACCGCCACCGACATCCACGACAACGAGGCCCTGACCGGCGATGGCTTCGGCGGCGGACTCTACCTGAGCGAGGGCGAGGCCTACTTGACCGACTGCTCCGACATCTACTCCAACGACGGCATCCAGGGCGGCGGAGCCTATCTCATCACCGCCACCCTCACCGTCGAGGGAGACTGTTCGGAGATCGAGTACAACGACGCCACCGATGACGGCGGCGGTATCTACGCCCAGGTGAGCACCATCTACCTGCGCGACCACGTGGATTTGTACTCTAACACCGCCGACGATGACGGCGGCGGTGTTTACCTGGACAACAGTAACCTGTACAGTGATATGAGCGGCATCAGATACAACGAGGCCGGCCGGTATGGTGGTGGGGCCTATGCCACCGGCAACGCCTTGCTCGACATGGACCCCGGGTCCTATACTTGTGCAGGAAACGAGTGCAACCGGATTTACGGCAACACGGCTGTCAGTTATGGCGGTGGCGCGTACCTCCTCAACAGCAATGCCTACCTGGACAACACCTCCATCCGTAGCAACAGCGGTTCGCTCGGCGGCGGGATATATGCTTACGACAGCGATATGGATGTCAACAGCGTCATCTTCACCCGCAACGACGCGACCGGCGGGACGGGCGACGGAGTGCGTCTCTTCAGTTCATCGAGTATGAGCGGCTCCGGGGACACCTGGGCCTACAATGACTACGGCGGGGCCGCCACCGGACAGGCGATAGGTATATACGGTTCCTCTCTCGATCTCAGTTGCTCCATCGTCTGGGGGCATACCTCTAGCATCAATGACACTGGCGAGGACGTCACCTACTCCGACATCCAGGGTGGCTACGAGGGCGTGGGGAACATGGACACCGACCCCTTGTTCGTCTCCACATCCGATCTTCATCTGCGCACCACCAGCCCGCTCATAGACCGTTGCATCAGCGGCCCCGATACCGACTTCGACGGTGAGGAGCGGCCTATTGTGCGGGACACCGCCGCCTCTCCCTACGACATGGGGGCGGATGAGGTCAGCGGCGCGTCCCGCGTGGGCGTCAACGGCTCCTGCGAATACGCCACCATCCAGCAGGCGGTCAACGCCGCCGAGGACGGGGACACCGTGCGCGTGGCGGCCGGTACCTACTTCGAGACCGTGGAGATCGCCGACAAGGACATCACGCTCGTCGGCGGGTACAACTCCACCTGCACCGCCCCCGGTTCCGACGAGACGATCGTCGAGGGCAGCATGGGAGGCGGTTCCACGCTTTACATAAACGGCAGCACGGCGACGCTGCGCAGCCTGGTGATCGCTTGGGGCAACGGCACTTACGGGGGCGGTCTACGTGCCGTCGCCGACTCGCGGGTGACGCTGGACGACGTGGAGATCCACGACAATCACGGCTACTACGGCGGCGGCTTATACATCAGCGACTACAGTGTCGTCACCGCCACCGACAGCGTATCCATCCACGACAACGTCGCCACCGATTCCGACGGCGGCGGCGGAGGGCGTGTCTGGGGGCAACTCATAGGAAATGGTAAACTGGATATCGCCTCTAACTGTGCCCCTAACGGCGGCGGCCTCTACATCCCCGGCGGCGCAGTCTACGCGGACGACATCTCATTCTCCGGCAACCAGGCCGCCGGCAGCACCGGCAAGGGGGGCGGCGTCTATGTCACCGACATGGGGATAATCAGCGCGACCAACGTATCTTTCCTGTCCAACACGGCCTACGACGGCGGCGGCATCTACGCCGACTACGGCACGGTGTGGCTCGACTACGGCGCTATGGGCTGGAACTCCGCCGACCGTTACGGCGGCGCGTTGTACCTCGCCAGCGGCAGCGACCTGTATGCGCGGGATATGGCCATCGGCTATAGCATCTTTCTCATCGTCCGACTCGACCTTATCAACAGCGCGGAGCGCGGCGGCGGCATCTACGCCCAGAATAGCGACCTGGAGATCGAGGGCGGTCACATCTCCGTCAACCAGGCGGACTACTACGGCGGCGGTCTCTTCCTCGACAACAGCACCCTGGATATGACCGGTGCAACGGTGGGGCTTTACGGAATCACGCCGGGCAACAGCCTGGGCAGCAGCGGCCACTATGGGGCCGGTATGTACCTTAACAACGGATCACAGGCCGTCCTCAGCGACACCACGATTATCAGCAACACGTTCAGCACCAGCGGTTCGGCCCTCGGCGGCGGTGCATACGTCTACTCTGGTTGCGCTTTGACGCTGATCAACAGCACTGTTCGGGACCACTCGGCTCCCGGCAGCACCGGGTACGGCGGCGGGCTCTACTCCTATGGCGGCTCGGTGACGCTGGACCACAGCCAGGTCATCAGCAACACCGCCGGGAACAGTGGCGGCGGTATCCGGGCCAATGGGGGAACACTCGTCATTGGCAACGACTCGACCATCAGTCACAACCGGGTATTGGGAAATAACGGCGGCGGCATCGCGATAGCCAACAACGCCGATGTGGACATCTACGACAGCACGCTCCAACATAACTCCGCTGCCACCGATGGCGGCGCGATCTACATCGGCAGCGGCGACCTCGATATCACCGGCTGGTGGGACTTGCGCTACAATCAGGCCGGCGGTAACGGTGGTGCGGTCGCCGTCGTCAGCACCGGCGACGTGGACCTCGGAGCCACCGATGACAGCCGCACCAGTTATCTGTCCGTCAACGACGCCGGCGGCGATGGCGGTGCGCTCTACGTGAACAGCGGCGATACCTCCGTGGCTCTCTACGCCGTCAGCGGCTCACAACTCAGCCTCAACACCAATCACGCCGCCGGCAATGGCGGGGCCGCCGCCATCGTTTCCAATTCTGTCCTCGTCCCATTCGGCTATGTGCAAGCCAATTCCAACTCCGCCGGTGGAAACGGTGGGGTGGTCTATCTGGAAAACGGGGGCGACGTCTGGTTTAGTTCGTTCTCGGAACGCCCGCAAGTGTGGGTTAACGTGGCGGACAACGGCGGCGCGATCTACGCCGACGCCGGTTCGGGGGTTTACCTGATGGGAACCGACCTGGGCGGCGACACGAACGGCAACCAGGCCACCTCCGGTAATGGCGGCGCGGTCTACGTCACCGAAGGGTACCTGTTGCTCTATGACACCACCGTTCGCAACAGCCAGGCCTCTAACTACGGCGGCGGTGTCTATGTCTACAGCAGCACGGTCGCGATCGTCCACTCTGTGCTTCACCACAACGAGGCCGTGCGCGGCGGCGCGTTCTACCAGACGGGCAGCGGCGCCGCGTCGAACTTCAACAATACCCTCGTCTACAGCAACACCGTCAGCACCGCGTATGGAGCGGGCATCCGTACCTCCGGTGGCGCTATCACCGTCGCCCACGTCACACTGGCGGACAACATCGGCGGCCCTGACTTGTCGGCAGTGGGCACCCGGACAGTCATCAGCAATAGCATCGCCTGGGGAGGGGACTCAGCCGGTTTCAGTACCTCGTCCGGCACCGTGATAACGTCCTGCAACATTGACCAAGACGGAGAGCAAGGCATCGTCGTAGACCCGCGCTTCGTCTCCTCCGCCAGCGGGGACTATCACCTGCGGGGCGACTCCCCGGCCATAGATATGTGCTCCTCCGGCGTCTCGCCCGACCTGGACAACGTCGCCCGGCCCGTCGGCGCGGGGTACGACGCCGGAGCCTACGAGTACCCCTATGCCATCGGGTTCGCTCCCGACAACGCCGGCAGCGGTATCCCGCTGGACGTCATCGCCTACACCCACACGCTGACCAACGCCGGCGGCGTCACCGACACCTACACCCTGTCCACCTACTCCCCGCTCGGCTGGCCTGTGAGCGCCACGCCGGCCCCCACCCTGACGCTGGGCGGCGGCCAGACGGCGACCGTCGTCGTCCATGTCACCATCCCGGCCGGCGTGCTCAGCGGGACGGTGAACACCGCCCTCATCACCGCCACCTCCGCCGCCGACTCCTACCTGACCGCCTCCGTCGCCGACACGACCACCGTCGCTTTCGGCCCGCAGGCCGCCTTCGCGCCCGACCACACGACGACCAACGCGACGGTCAACACCACCTACACCTACACTCACCACCTGACCAACACCGGCAACTACACCGACACCTTCAACCTCGCTTTCCACAGCAGTCAGGGCTGGGGCAGCCTGCTGGATAGCGGCCCCTTCACGCTGGGGCCGGGAGTCACGGCGACGGTGCGGGTGCAGGTGGACGTCCCCGCCGACGGCGGCGGCCTGAGCGACAATTCCATCGTCACCGCCACCTCGACCGGCGGCGCGTCTCCGGTGACGGTGCTTGACATCACCTCCGCCTTCCAGCCCGGCGTCCAGTTCACCCCCGACTACAGCCAGACCGTCTCGCAGGATACGACCGTCACCTACACTCACCGCCTGACGAACACCGGCAACTCCACCGACACTTTCAACCTCGCCCTCGACAGCAGTCAGGGCTGGGGCAGCCTGCTCGACGGCGGCCCCTTCACGCTGGCCCCCAATGCGACTACCGACGTGCGCGTCCGCGTCGTCGTCCCGCCGGGCGCGGGCGGCCTGAGTGATACCACCGTCGTCACCGTCACCTCGACCGGCGGCGCGGGGCCGGCGGCCATCGCCGACACAACGAGCGTCTACGCCGCCGGGCTGGCCTTCGCGCCGAACTACACGCAGGACGTGCCGGCCGGCGACACCGTCACCTATACCCACCGCCTCACCAACACCGGTGCGGCGGAGGACACCTTCGACGTGGGCCTGGCTTCCAGCAGTCAGGGGTGGGCTGCGCTGGTGGATTCCGGCCCCTTCACGTTGAGCCCCAACGCGGCCGCCGACGTGCGCGTCCGCGTCGTCGTCCCGCCCGCCAGCGGCGGCCTGAGCGAGGTCACGGTCATCACGGCCGCCTCCCGCGCCGGAAGCCTGTCCGGCGTCTCCGCCGCCGTCACCGACACGAGCCGCTCCATCCGCACCTACGGCGCGGAGATCGCCCCGGACTACGACCGCTCCGTCGCGCCGGGGACGACGCTCACCTACACCCACCACTTGACCAACACCGGCAACTACACCGACACCTTTGCGCTCTCCTTCTCCACCACCGGTTGCTGGACGACGCTGCTCGATACCGGCCCCTTCACGCTGACCGCCGGAAGCAGCGCGACCGTGCGCGTGCGCGTCACCGTCCCCGACGGCGTCGGCGGCTCCGAGGACGTCTCAACCATCGTCGCCACCTCGCAGACCTCGCCCACCCACACCGCCCGCGTGACGGACACGACCCACGCGATCTACACGCCTACCGTCGTGCTGACCCCCAGCGTCACCTACGCCGCTTCCGCCGGGGCGACCGTCACCTACACTCACTACCTGACCAACGCCGGCAACGGGCCGGATTGGTTCGACCTCGGTTTCGAGAGCAGTCGGGGCTGGGCCACGCTGTCCGATCCCGGCCCCTTCAGCCTGGACGCGGGGGAGGGCGTCACCGTCCACGTGCGGGTGGAGGTGCCGGCCGGCTCCGGCGGCCTGACGGACACCGCTATCCTGACGGCCACGGCGCGGGACGGTGCCGTCTCCGCCTCCGTCACCGATGTAACCTCTGTCAGCCAAAATGCCGGCGCGGACTTGTACCCCAACTCCACCGCCTCCGTGCTCCCCGGCGACACGTACCACTTCATCCACTACCTGAAGAACACCGGCAACGGCACGGACACTTACGACATCGCGCTCGCCAGTTCGCGCGGCTGGGCCACGTTGGAGACCTCATCCACCGTCACCCTCGGCTACGGCGAGATCGCCCAGGTGTCGGTGGCGGTTCAGGTGCCGGAAGGGGTCATCAGCGGCACCCAGACCAACCTCACCGTCATCACCGCCACCTCCCGCTTCGACCCCAGCGTCAGTGACACGGCCTACAACACGACCACCGTCGGCTTCGCGCCGGGCGTCTCCTTCACCCCGGACCACATCACCTCCGGCGCGTCGGAGGGGAACACCTACAACTACACCCACACGTTGACCAACCAGGGCAACTACACCGACACCTTCACGCTCACCTTCGGCACCAGCGCGGGATGGGGCAGTCTGCTCACGCTGAGCCCGATCGTGCTGGGCCCCTGGCAGTCCACGACGGTGCAGGTGCAGGTGACGGTGCCGGCCGGCGGCTCCGGTCAGTTCGACACCTCCGTCGTCACCGCCACCTCCCAGGGAGGCGCGGGCCCGGCGGTGGTGCATGACACGACCGCCGCCTTCAACCCCGGCGTCGCCTTCGAGCCGGACGGCTCCCAGACGGTCAACCCCGGCGACTCCGTCACCTACACTCACCACCTGACCAACACCGGCGATGCCCAGGATACGATCGTGTTGAGCCTGAACAGCAGCCTCGGCTGGGCGACGCTGCTCGACCCCGGCCCGTTCACGCTGGCCGCCGGGGCCTCTGCCGCCGTCCGCCTCCGGGTGACGGCTCCCGCCGGCAGCGGTGGCCTGCAAGATACCACCGTCATCACCGCCACCACGCTGAACGGCGACGGCCCGGCGGACTCCGTCCGCGACGTGACCTCGTCCTCTTACACCCCCGGCGTGACCCTGGGGCCGGACCAGAGCCAGACGGTCGCCCCCGGCAGTGCGTTCATCTACACCCACTACCTGACCAACACCGGCAACGGGCCGGACATCTTCTCCGTCACCATCAGCAGCAGTCAGGGTTGGGGGACGCTGCTCGACACCGGGCCCTTCACGCTGACGGCCGGCGCCTCGGCTCCGGTGCGCGTCCAGGTCTCCGTCCCGCCCAACACGCCGGCGCGGACGGAGGACGTCACGACCATCACGGCGCGGAACGCCACCGGCTCCGTCTCCGACACGGCGACGGACACCACTCAGGCCGGATGTGTGCCGCTGGCCGGGGTCAACTTCACCGCCCCGCCGACGGCGACCGTCGGGCAGAGCGTGCCCTTCAGCGGCAGCCTGTCCTCCGGCAACCCGCCGCTCACCTACACCTGGGACTTCGGCGACGGGAGCGCACCGGCGAGCGGCAACCCGGTCGCCCACACCTACGCCGTCACCGGCACGTTCACGGTGGCGATGAGCGTGACCAATCTCTGCTCCGGCCCGCTGACGGCGACCCGCGACATCCAGATCTTCCCCGCCACCGTGTTCACTCCCGGCGTCGCCATCGGGCCGGACATCACCCGGATAGTCACACCCGGTGAGTCCTACACCTACACCAACTACCTGACCAACACCGGCAACGGGCCGGACACTTTCTCCGTCACCCTCAGCAGCAGTCGTGGTTGGGCGACTTTGCTCGATTCCGGGCCCTTCACGCTGACGGTCGGGGCCTCGGCTCCGGTGCGCGTCCGGGTCTCCGTCCCGCCCAACACACCGGCGCGGACGGAGGACGTCGCGACCATCACGGCGCGGAACGCCGGTGGCGCCGTCTCCGACACGGCGACGGACACCACTCAGGCCGGATGTGTGCCGGTGGCCGGGGTCAACTTCACCGCCCCGCCGACGGCGACCGTCGGGTGGAGCGTGTCCTTCAACGGCAGCCTGTCCTCCGGCAACCCGCCGCTCACCTACACCTGGAACTTCGGCGACGGGAGCGCGTTGGCGAA
>JALWUZ010000736.1 GCA_027079895.1 Anaerolineae bacterium | reverse complement strand
ACGATATGTGGGGGCTGTTGCAGCAGAACTGCCTGCTCGAACGCCGCGACCGCTCCCCGACGACGCGGGCCCGCCCTACCTCCCTGGGACGGCGACTGCGGCAGCGACCGCCCGCCTCGCCGCCGCCCGCGCCCTCGTCGGCCGCCGCCGCCCCGGCTCCGTCCCCGCCTCCGGCAGTCAAGAAGAAGGAGGAGCCGCGCTACGGCCTCATCCTGCGGGAAGGACGGCATCGCATCGCCCTCCCCGCCAACGGAGACCTGGTGCTGGGCCGCTTCGACCCGACCATCAACGTGACGCCCGACGTGGACTTGAGCAATGACGACCGCGACACCCACCTCATCTCCCGCCGCCACGCCCGCATCACCGGCTTCGGCGGCGTCCACGAGATCGAAGACCTGGGCAGCACCAACGGCACCTTCGTCAACGGCAAACGGCTGTCGCTCGGCCAGCGGGTGCGGCTGCACATCGGCGACCGCGTCGCCCTGGGGTACCAGGAGTTCGTCTACATGCCCTTGCCGCAGGACTCCACGACCCCGCCCTCCAAACTGCGCCGGGCCTACTTGCAGACGATGACCTCCGGGCGGCACTTCGACCTCCCCTCCTGGGGCCAGGTCATCGTCGGGCGCAGCGACCCGATGGTCGGCTTCGTCCCCGACATAGACCTCAAGGACGAGGGGCACGCCGCCCAGCTCGTCTCCCGGCGGCACGTGAAGATCATCGCCCGCGAAGGGCTCCACTATCTCGAAGACATGGGCAGTGTGAGCGGGACGAAACTCAACGGCAAGCGGGTCTCGATCGGCGAGCGCGTCCTGCTGCGCCCCGGAGACCACATCTGGCTGGGCGGCTGCGTGCTGGCCTACGATACGCTGGGCTGACAGGAGGTGAACGATGACCACAGACCGAGATTCCGCCCCCCAACTTCCCCCCAAGACCATCGTCTGGGAGCCCGACGGCAAGGAGATGATCTACATCCCCGCCGGGGAGTTCACCATGGGGTGCGACGAGGGGCGGGACAACGAGGCCCCGGCCCACACCGTCCACGTGGACGCTTTCTACATAGACCGCTACCCCGTCACCAACGAGGAGTACAAGCGGTTCGTGGACGCCACCGGCCACCCCGTGCCCTGTTACGACGTGGAGTGGGCCCAGCCGCAGGGCTACAACTGGGACCCGGAGACCCGCACCCCGCCCAAAGGGAAGGAAAAGCACCCCGTCGTGCTCGTCACCTGGGAGGACGCGCGGGCCTACGCCGCGTGGGCCGGCAAGCGGCTGCCGACGGAGGCGGAATGGGAACGCGCCTCCCGCTCCACCGACGGCCGCCGCTGGCCCTGGGGCAACGAGTTCGTCGCCGGCCGCTGCAACACCAAAGAAAGCGGCATCGGCGGCACCTCGCCGGTGGGCCAATTCTCGCCGGAGGGAGACAGTCCCGACGGCGTAGGGGACACCATCGGCAACGTGTGGGAGTGGACCACCAGTCTCTTCCGCCCCTACCCCTACGACCCCGACGATGGCCGCGAGAGCCTGGAGGCCGCGGGCTGGCGCGTCCTGCGGGGCGGCTCCTGGTTCAACGACCTCGACCGGGCCCGCTGCACCGCCCGGCTGGACGGCGATTTCCTGTTCTTCAACAACGTCGGCTTCCGCTGCGCCGTGTCCGCTGCGGAGGTCGAAAGGAGGCTCCATGTCCGACCTACCTCAGATCCCCCCCGACAAACTGGCGCGGATGATTGACCATACCCTGCTCAGACCCGACGCCACCCGTATGCAAATCAAACAACTGTGCGAGGAGGCCAAAGAGTACCACTTCGCCACCGTCTGCGTCAACCCCGCCTACGTCGCCGACTGCAAGATGTTCCTGGGCGAAAGCGATGTGGGCATCTGCTCCGTCGTCGCCTTCCCGCTCGGCGCCACCGTCCCCCCCGTCAAGGCCCACGAGACCCAGTACGCCGCCACCCTCGGCGCGACGGAGGTAGACGTGGTCGTCAACATCGGGGCCGTCAAGTCGCACGACTACTACCTCGTGCAACACGACATCTCGACCGTCGTGGGGATGGCGCACTACAAGAAGGCGATCGTCAAAATCATCATCGAGGCCGCCCTGCTCACCGACGAGGAGAAGGAGACCGTCTGCCGGATAGCCGCCGAGGCCGGGGCGGACTTCGTCAAGACCTCGACCGGCTTCGGGCCCGGCGGGGCGACGGTGGAGGATGTCGCCCTTATGCGCCGGGTCGTCGGCCACCGGGTGGGGGTCAAGGCCGCCGGGGGAATCCGCTCCTACGAGGACGCGCTGCGGATGATCGCCGCCGGCGCCAACCGCATCGGGGCCAGCGCGGGGGTCAAAATCATCCAGGAGGCCAGAGATGCGTATAGTCGCCTTTAACGGCAGTCCGCGCGGCCCCCGCAGCAACACCGACCGCCTCCTGCTCCCCTTCCTGGAAGGGGCCCAGGAGGCCGGCGCCACGACCGAGGTCGTCTACCTGAAGGAGCAGCGCATCGAGTACTGTCAGGGCTGCTTCAACTGCTGGGTGGTGACGCCCGGCGTCTGCATTCACGACGACGATATGGCCGCCCTCCTGGACAAAATCCGGGCGGCGGACGTCATCGTCTACGCCACGCCGTTGTACGTATTCACCATGTCGGCCCAGATGAAGACCTTTCTCGACCGGCACATCCCCCTGGCGGCCCCCTTCATCGTCAAACGGGGCGACCAGTACATCCACCCGATGCGCCACCCGGAGGCCTGGCCCAAGAAGGTGGTGCTCATCTCCAACTGCGGTTTCCCGGAGCGGCACCACTTCTCCGGCCTGCTGGAGACCTTCCGCGTCTACACTTCGAGCCCCGACCTGGAACTGGCCGGGGCCATCCTCTGCACCGCCGGGGAGTTGCTGGGGCAAAAATCGGCCTCCAAGTGGGTCAACTGGTACATCGAGGCCACCCGGCAGGCCGGACGCGAGGTCGTCGAGGTCGGGCACATCACCCTGGAGACCCAGCAGGTGCTGGAAAAGCCGCTGGTCAAGGCCGCCCTGTACTCCCGGATGGCGAACATGTACTTCAAGCGCACCATCAAGAAGCAACGCTAACGGCCCGCCTCCCGCCCCAGGATCAAAGGGGTACCGGCGCACCATCGAGAAGCAACGCTAGCGGCGGCCTTCCCCCCGCCCGCCGGCCCGCCGGAGCCCTTCGACCAGGTACAGCCCGCCGCCGAGCAGCCCCGCCGTCAGAGTGATGCCGCCCAGGGCCATCCCCAGGGCGGCATCACTCTGACGG
>JALWUZ010000735.1 GCA_027079895.1 Anaerolineae bacterium | reverse complement strand
TGAGCGCGTCGCTGACCGAGGACACGGCTTACACGCTCACCGCCACGATGGAGGACGCGCTGGGGAACAGCGGGACGGTGCAGTCCACTTTCTACGTGCCCACCGGCGCGGGGAGCATCGTCCCGCCGACGGCGGCCCCGGACGCCGGCTGGGTCAGCGGGCGGGTGTTCGACTCCTCCACCTGCGAGGGCGGGGCGGAGCAGCCGATTCACTGCGACGGGCTGCGCGGCGCGCTGGTGACGCTGACCTACGCCGACCGGCCCACGATGACCATCACCGGGACAGTGGTCAGCGGGCCGGATGGCTTCTTCGCCTTCCCGGTCGCCGAGACGGAGCACTACTGGCTGCGCATCGAGAAGAACGGCTACACCTACGGCCAGCGGGAGGCGGACATCGTGCGGGATCGCTCCACGCCGGTGAATGAGATCTACCTGACGCCGTTGGAGAACTCGCAGGCGTGCGACTCCTCCGGCTGCGTCTACACCAACACGGCGCAGACGATGAAGGCGGAGATACCGGCGGGGGCCATCCGCTCCGGCGACGCGGTGGACTTCAGCGCGACGCTCTTCGAGCAGGTGGAGTACCTGCCGTCGGGCGAACTGCCGGAGGGGACGTGGGAGACGTTCGGGTTCAACCTGGGCGGGGATTCGATCTACTCGTTCACCAAGCCGATCACCGTTTGGGTGAAGAACACGCTCGGCTTCGCGCCCGGCACGCCGATCCCGCTGGGGTACTGGAACCAGGCGACGCAGGAGTGGGAGCACGCCGGGGTTAGTTGGGTGGACGATACCGGCGCGTGGGTAGTCTTCACCACCACCCATCTTTCTACCTACGACTGCAACGACCCGGTCACGGTGCAACAGCCTGACATCAACTACAATGACTTGCTCAACACGTGGCTGAGCCAGCACAGAGGAGAGGACACGAACAGCGACTGCGGCGAGGATAACGAGGGGAACTCCTCCGTCGCCCTGCGCTCCGGCGCACTGCGGGAGACGTTGCGGCTGCCGGAGGTGCAGACTACCGACGGCGCGTTCGCCCCCACGCTGGCCTACGACAGCAACCGGGCCGCCCCCTCACAGTTGATCGAGGTGCGCATCCGCCTGCGGGACATCCCCGGCGTCGAACTGCTGGACTACGTCCAGGCGGAACTGTTCATCGAGGGGGAGAAGACGGCCAACTTCACCTTCCAGGCTAACCTCCGGGAAGGAGAACTGGGGCATTTCCGCTATCTGTGGGACGGGAAGGACGCCCAGGGCCGACGGCTGCCACCGGGCGTCTACCAGTACGC
Organism: Anaerolineae bacterium; assembly: GCA_027079895.1. Classification (GTDB taxonomy): domain Bacteria; phylum Chloroflexota; class Anaerolineae; order B4-G1; family B4-G1; genus JALWUZ01. Next base: position 1,974 of record JALWUZ010000735.1, on the reverse strand, counting down.
GCTCCACGTGCGCATCCCCTACCGCTCCCAGTACTACTTCGCCCTGAACAGGCGGTTCGGCGGCCCACCGGACTACAACGCCCCCACTGGCGTGTGGGTCAACGCCACCGCCGACGGGTGGTTCTACGGCACGGTGAGGCTCGACTCCGACCCCGGCGGCCCCTTCGGGATGGGCTGGACGCTCCAGGGGATGCAACGGCTCTACGAGGACGAGTCCGGTCACATTATGATTGACGACGGTTACAACGTGAATGAGTACTACTTCCCCGGCAAAGACCTGCTGGAGAGCGGTATTTTCTCGCAGACTTCGCGGTTGATGGACGGGGCAAGTGGGCAAGGGGCAAGTATGCAGGTGGCAAGTATGCAAGTGGCAGGTGAGCAAGGGGCAAGTAGACAGGTGGCTGGTGGGGCGTCGCGGGCGCCGGGGTTGGCCTCTCCACCGCGCGACTTTTTCCGGCGGCCACAGTATGATACTTCCGTCAGCGGGGACATCATCACCAACACCACGTGGACGTTGGCCAACAGCCCCTACGTGTTGACCGGCGACGTGGTGGTGACGCACGGTGTGACGCTGACGGTAGAGCCGGGCGTGGTGGTGAAAGGACAGGACAACACAGAGTTGAGGGTGTTGGGCCATCTGGCGGCGATAGGGACGGTGACGCAGCCGATCACCTTCACCTCCTCCACCGACACCGGGCCGCAACAGTGGGCCGGGCTGGTGTTCGACGGGGGGACAGGCGACCTGCGCCACGTCACCGTGCGCTACGGCGGCGACGGAGGCAACAGCGGCCTGTCCACCGCTTGGAGCGGCAGCAACATCGCCGTCAAGAACGTCGTCACCGGCCAGGTGCGCATCGAGAGCAGCCGGGTCGTCTCGGCTGCTTACGGCATCCCTTACACCGACTTTGGCCTCTACGCCATCAACAGCCACCTGGTGGTCAGTGACACCCTCTTCGCCAACAACGGCAACGAGGGCGGCGACTATGCCCTCTACGCCACTGGCGATAGCGTAGTCACCGTCACCAACTCTACCTTCCAGGATAACGTCGGCTGGGCCGCCTGGCTGACGGCGGACAACGTCCATCGGATGAGCGGCAACTTCTTCTCCGGCAACGGCTACGACCGGGTGCGGATTCCGGGCGGTTCGACGACGGAGACGGTAGTCTGGCGGGCGCAGAGCGGCCTGGAAGGGTACGACCTGTACGGGGACGTGGCGGTGACACGTGGCGTGACGCTGACGCTGGAACCTGGCGTGCAGGTGATGGGAGAAGCCAACACAGAGTTCCAAGTCCTCGGCCATCTTTCGGCGGTGGGCACGGAGACGCAACCAATCACCTTCACCTCCTCCACCGACACCGGGCCGCAACAGTGGGCCGGCCTGGTTTTCAACGGCGGTACGGGCGACCTGCGCCACGTCACCGTGCGCTACGGCGGCGACGGAAGCAACAGCGGACTGCCCGGCGACTGGAGCGGCAGCGACATCGCCGTCAAGAACGTCGTCACCGGCCAGGTGCGCATCGAGAGCAGCCGGGTCGTCTCGGCTGCTTACGGCACCCCTTACACCGACTTTGGCCTCTACGCCATCAACAGCCACCTGATGGTCAGTGACACCCTCTTCGCCAACAACGGCAACGAGGGCCGCGACTATGCCCTCTACGCCACCGGCGATAGCGTGGTCACCGTCACCAATTCTACCTTCCAGGACAACGTCGGCTGGGCCGCCTGGCTGGAGGCGGACGATGTCCACCGGATGAGCGGCAACTTCTTCTCCGGCAACGGCTACGACCGGGTGCGAATCCCGACCGGCTCAACAGCGGAGGCGGGGGTCTGGCGGGCGCAGATCGGGCTGGAGGGGTACGACCTGCAAGGGGATGTGACGGTTCCCGCCGGAGTGACGCTGACGCTGGAACCCGGCACGGCGGTGATGGGAGAAGACAGCAAGGAGTTCCAGGTCTACGGTCATCTTTCGGCCAT
>JALWUZ010000734.1 GCA_027079895.1 Anaerolineae bacterium | reverse complement strand
GTGGTGGACCCGGAGACGGGCCGCATCCTGGCCGGAACGCGCAAGCCGGTCGTCGGCGGCTTCGTGGACACGGCCCGCCGCATGCAGGGCGACCTGGGGCAAACGATCCTGGGGTTCGCCAACACCACCATCGCCGTCGTCGCCACCAGCGCGTACCTGAGCAAAGAGGGGGCGAACAAGATGGCCCAGATGGCCCACGACGGGCTGGCACGGAGTATCCGCCCGATTCACACTATGTTCGACGGGGACACCGTTTTCGCCCTGGCGACCGGCAAGCCGGACAAGAAGGGGCGGGTCAAAGAGGCGGATTGGAGCGTGATTGGAGCCGCCGCCGCCGACGTGCTGGCGCAGGCCGTCGTGCGGGCGGTGCAGGCGGCGGAATCGCTGGGTGGCGTCCCGGCGGCCCGTGACCTGTGAGCCGTCGGCGTTCAGAATCACGGAGAGGAGGTGTCAATGAACCGATCCCGATGATGTTTCGCCTGTGAAGTTGTCATCCGCATTGCTCAACGACGGTTCAACAGGCCCACCGGGGCCGGAGCGAGTCAATCAATCACAAGGAGGATTGTCATGGAGGAAAAAGGACTTTCAGTTCGTAAGATCGTTATTTCCGGTGTGTTGGCGGCGATCGCCATCCTGCTGGGTTGGACGCGCCTGGGCTTCATCCCGGTGCCTACCCTGGCGGGCAACGCCACCATCATGCACGTCCCGGCCATAATCGGCGGGGTGATGGAGGGTTGGGTCGTCGGCGGCATCGTGGGGACCATTTTCGGCCTGTTCAGTTTCCTACAGGCCACGACCCCGTTGTTCAAGGACCCCCTGGTAGCCATCTTCCCCCGCATCTTCATCGGCATCACCGCTTACTTCACCTACGCGGCGTTGAAGAAGAACGAGTACGTCGCCCTCATCTCCGCCGCGATCGTCGGCACCCTCACCAACACCGTGTTGGTGCTGGGCATGGCGGTCATTCGGGGCTACATTCCTCCGGCGGTCATCCCGACCATCATCCCGCAGGCCATCGCCGAGGTCATCATCGCCGTCATCATCACCGTCGCCGTCGTCGTGGCGTGGAAGCGCATCGAGACCGGCAGCGGCGAAGCGAAGATGTGACGGCCATCACTCACACCGAAAAACCGGCGTCTCCCAGGGGGGACGCCGGTTTTCGTTTTGGTGGCCCGGCGGTTCAGCGGACGGCCACCGGCGGCAGGATGAGACAATCCCCGCCCGGCAGCGACCAGCGTTCCATCGTCTCCAGCCAGTACGCCCCCACCTGGGGGTAATACTCACCCGGCGGGGCCGGGAGGCGGTGACGCTGCACCAGGATGTCGCCCGGCCGCAGTTGCTCCCAGGGGACGCCGAGCCCGTCGCCGACGGCGATCACCTCCCCGTCCGCGTCCAGCAGATGGCCCATCAGCGAGAAGGGGCGGTCGGGGCGGGCCGTCACGCGCCACCAGGTCGTGACGACGAGGGCGTCCGCGGCCTGTGACGTTGTGTATCCCAGGAAGGCCAGCGGCCCACCGAGCGCGACCGGCGCGGAGAGGACGGTCCCCCCCGCCAGCGCGTCGCCGAGCGGCGTCAGGGCCGACGCGCCCCGCAGCGTTCCCGGCGTCGGCGGCCCCTCCGGCCCCGCCTCGTACTCGTAGAGGGAGAAAGGCGGGGTCTCGCGGGGCCTCTTCTGCTCGAAGGAGAGGCGGGCGGCGGCCAAGCGGTGCGCGATGAACCGGTCGCCGGCCGTGACGCGCTCCCGATGCAGGGCGTACCAGCCGGGCGACTGTCCGCCGGTGGGGTAGAGCCAGGCCTGCGTGCAGTCGAAGTAGACCTGACGCAGGCCGTCCGCCGCTGAGCCGAACCCCGCCGCGATGACCGGCGGGGTCAGCGGGGCCAACGGGGCGGTGCATTGCGCCAACCAGGTGGGGGGCGGGGTGCGCGGCGGGACGTGGTAGTAAAACAGGACGTGGCCGATCTTGGCCTCCGGCTCCCGCAGGCGGAACCAACTGTACATCTCCGGGTCCACCAGCGGGATGCCGTCCAGCGTCGTCGCGCTGATGACGTAATCCCCCGGCGGCGGCGCGAAGCGGGAGGGGAAGACCGGCGGAGTGTCCCCGCCTAGGGGCGTCAACGGCTCGTACTCCACGCCGTAGATGGCCGGGTCGTAGAAGACGACGAAGGCGGACAAACGCACCGGGCCGAGCCCGTGCTCCCGCTGGAAGCGGGCCAGGTCGTTGTACGCCTGTCCCCAGTCGGTGTTGGAGTCGGCCAGGTAACGCCAGCCGTTGTCCGGGCCGCCGGCCAATTCGTTGAAGTAGGCCAGATAGTGGGGGAACATCCGCACCGTGCCGAGTGCCAGCCAGACGAGCAGCGCGTATCGCAGGACGGCCCAGAGACGCCGGCCGTCGTGAGCCAGCGTCCCGGCGGCGGCCAGGAAGACGAAGGGCAGGATGGGCAGCAGGTGGCGGTAGCCGATGTTGAGCGGGCTGAAGAGGCTGCTCAGCCCGTACAACAGCGGGAAGAGCCAGACAGGGCTCGTCAGGACATCACCCAGACGGCGGCCGGCACCCCCCAGGCCCCGCGCGATGCTCACCGCCAGCAGGAGCAGCGTCGGCAGAGGGGTTTTGAGCGCGAAGGCGACGGGGAAGTAGTACCACCAGCCGTGCGAACTGTTCTGTCCCAGGAGATAGGCGGCGTGCCCCTCGGCCAGATGGCTCTTGAGAAGCCGGTAGGGGATGGCGTGGCTGGCCGCCGGGACGGGGAAAGAGACGCCGGGAAGACGGCCTACCTCGAAGCCGTAGACGGCCCACAACGTCAGCCCGGCGGTGGTCAGCAGGAGCAGGAGGGCGGGGATTCGGCGGCGGCGCACTCTCAACAGCACCAGCAGGCCGGACACCGGCAGGAGCAGCACGGCGGAGGTCTTCGCCCCCTGCGCCAGGCCCAGCGTCAGCCCGGCGAGGAGCAGGCGTGGGATGGTGGGGCGGCGCAGGGAGCGGTAGAGCGCGAAGAGGGCCAGGGTGATGAGGCTGGCCGCGCCGGCGTCCGTCCCGGCGACGGCGGCGTGGGCGATGATGTTGGGGTCCCAGGTCAGCAGGAACAGCGCGGATATGCCTCCCCGCCGTCCCCACAGGTCGCCCGCCCAGCGCAGGACGACCGCTCCCAGGAGCACCGCCAGGAGCGCGGACTGAATCCGGGCCGGCAGGAGCAGGCGGTTGATGGGGCGGTAGGTGTGGACGAGGGCCTGAGCGGCGTATGAGAGCCGCACACTGTCGGGGGCGGTGG
>JALWUZ010000733.1 GCA_027079895.1 Anaerolineae bacterium | reverse complement strand
GCAACGGATCGTGCTCCTCGACCGCTCCAGCCGCACCAATCCCTCCTCGGCAAAAGCCCGCAGCGTGCGCCCGACCATATCCCGCACCGTCCCCAGGTGGGCGGCGATCTCCGCCTGCGTCCAGCGGCGCGTGACCTGGTCCGCCTCGGCGTGCTCCAACAGAAAACGGGCCATCCGTCCGCGCACCGTCCGCAACGCCAGATCCTCAACCAGGCCGGTCACGTGGGCCAGCCGGTCGGCGAGGTCGTGCAGCAGGGCGCGGGCGAAGGACGGATGCTCGTCCAACAGACGGAGGAAGTCAGCGCGGAGGAAGCCGTACACGGTCACGGAGGTAACGGCGCGGGCCGTCGCCAGGTTGACCCCGGCGGGGCGCAGGGCGGACACGGCGTTGAAGACGCTCCCCGGCCCCAGTTGCGCCAACACCTGCTCCCGCCCGGAGAACGAGAAGCGCGAGACCCGCACGTATCCGGCGGCGACCAGGTAGACCGCCCGGCAGGGCGCACCCTCGGCGACGATCGTCGCTCCGGCGGCGTAAGTGCGCCGAATGGCCGCCTGCATAACGGCCTTCCGGGCGTCGGGCGGCAGTCGGAGGAGCAGCGGCAGGTCGGACAGAGGAGGGGCCGTGGTCATCCACACTCCCACAACTCGCGCGGCGGGGCCGTCGTCAGCACCTCCCCCCCGTCCCCGCGCACGACGACGGTATCCTCCAGTTTGACCATCGTCCCCTGGGCCGGTGCGCTGACCTCGACCTCGACGGCGAGCACCATCCCTTCCCGGATGACCCCCTTATCGCGCGGCCACAGCACCGGCGGCTCGTCAATCTCCAGCCCCAGCCCGTGCCCGACGAAGCCGGGCAGGGTGAGGCTGCCGGGCGGGAAGTGGGGCGGCGCACCGCGAGCCACGATCTCCTCGGCGATCGGGTAGAGCGCGGCGGCCTTCACTCCCGGACGGAGCGCGGCGAGCACCGTCTCCTCCACCGCCAGCGCGACGGCGAAGAGGGCCTTTTGCGCCGCGGATGCCGGCCCTACGGTGAAGGTGCGGGATTCGTCGGCGGTGTACCCCTGCCAGGTGGCGCCGATGTCCACCACGACCGCGTCGCCGGGCCGCAGACGGCGGCGGGAGGGGCCGTAGGGCATCGCCGGGCTCAGCCCCGCCCCGGTGACGACCAGTCCGTGCCCGCCCCGGACGGTGAGATGTTCGCCGCTCATCAACAGGACGCCGGCCCCCCGCGCCTCCGGGTAACGGAGCGGCTGGAACCCCTCGTGACCGGCATGCCGCATAGCGCACTCCACCTCGGCGGCCACCGCCAACTCGCTCACCCCCGGCGCGATGGTGCGCCCGGCGGCCTGATGTCCCGCGTCGGCGATGACGGCGGCCTGTCGGACGGCCTCCACCTCCTCCGCCTCCTTGACCGCCCGCTGGGCCAGCACCAACGGCGAGATGTCCACCAGGGCCCAGTCGGGGAAAGTCTCTTGCAAACGGCGGTAGAGCCGGGCCGCCACCAGGTCCAACTCGGTGCCCAGCGTACCGGCGGCATAACCGGCCTCGGTCAGCGCCGCCCCGATCTCCCTCAGCGAGCGCATCGGCACCACGCGGGCGACGGTCGCCTCGGCGCGGGCCGGCTCCAATCCCCGGCGGACAAAGAGCGTCGCCCCTGTCGGGGTGAGCAGGAGGGCCGCCGGGCGGACGGTGTTGGCGTAGTACAGCACATCCCGGTGGTGAAGGAGCAGCACGGCGTCAATGCCCGCTGCGGCGGCGCGGGACTGTAGTTCGGTCAGGCGGTCGTTCATCTGAGACTCCGGCGTAAATCGGCGGCGGGGTGCTACTCCACCTCGATCGCCATCGCCACCGCCTCCCCCCCGCCCAGGCAGAGGGTCGCCAGGCCGCGCCGCAGGCCGCGCTGTCGCAGCGCGTAGATCAGCGTCACCAGCACCCGCGTGCCGGAGCAGCCGATGGGATGTCCCAGGGCGATCGCCCCGCCGTTGACGTTCACCTTCTCCCAATCCAGCCCCAGGGCCCGCCCGTCGGCCAGGCACTGGGAGGCGAACGCCTCGTTCATCTCCACCAGGTCGTAGTCCTCGGCGGAGGTGCCGGTCTTGGCCCACAGTTTGCGCACGGCGAAGATGGGGGCGGTGAACACTTTGAGCGGCTCCACCGCCGCCTGGTCGTAGGCGATGATGCGGGCCAGCGGCTTGAGCCCCAGTTCCTCCGCCTTCTCGCGGCTCATGACCACCGTCGCCGCCGCCCCGTCGGTGATGCCGGGGGAGTTTCCGGCGGTGACGATGCCGTCCTTCTGGAAGGCCGGCCGCAGGCGGGCCAACTTCTCCAAACTGGTGTCCCGCCGGGGGACCTCGTCGGTGTCGAACAGGAGCGGCGGGCCCTTGCGCTGCGGCACTTCGACGGGGACGATCTCCTCCCGGAAGCGGCCCTCGTCAATGGCGGCGATCGCCTTCCGGTGGCTGTGATAGGCGTACTCGTCCAATTCCTCCCGCGTCAGGCCGTACTCGCGGGCCACCCACTCGGCGGAATTGCCCATGTGGTGGTTCTCGAAAGTACACCACAGGCCGTCGTAGACCATCCCGTCCACCAACTCGCCGTTCCCCAGCCGATAGCCAAAGCGGGCCTTGCGGAGGATGTAGGGGCCGTTGTTCATACTTTCCATCCCTCCGGCGACGAAGATCTCCCCGTCGCCGGCGCGGATCATCGCTGCCGCCAGCATCACCGTCTTGAGGCCGGAGCCGCAGATTTTGTTGACCGTCGTCGCCCCGACGGTGGGCGGCAGGCCGGCTTTGATGGCCGCCTGGCGGGCGGGCGCCTGTCCCTGCCCGGCCTGGACGACGTTGCCCATCAGCACCTCGTCCACCGTCTCCGGCGCGATGCCGGCCCGCTCGACGGCGGCGCGGACGGCGACGGCCCCCAAATCCGAGGCCGAAAGCGGGGCCAGCGTCCCCTGGAACTTGCCGATTGGGGTGCGGACGGCGGACACGATGACCGCTTCACGTTTATCACTCATCAGAATCCCTCCTGTCTCGATTTTCGCTCTCGCTCACCAGGTGGTCGAACAGCGGGCGCAGCCGGGCGTAGGTCTGGTCGAGCCACTCCGGGATGACCCGCGTCTCGCCGACGGTGGTCATGTAGTTGGTGTCACCTCCCCATCGCGGCACCACGTGGAGATGGATGTGCCCGGCGACGCCGGCCCCGGCCACCTCGCCGATGTTCATGCCGAGGTTGAACCCCTGGGGATGATACGCCTCCCGGAGCACCCGCAGGC
>JALWUZ010000732.1 GCA_027079895.1 Anaerolineae bacterium | reverse complement strand
CCGAGGTGCGACGCACGTTGGGAGTTCGTCGCACTTTCCCTGTTGGGGGGGGGGGGCGCCGGGTAGACGATGGCAGTGCCATCGTCTACCCCTCCGACCGTAAGCATAAGAACTCTGAAAAGCCCTATTGCCGCGCCCTCCCCACTTGGCTTGCATGGATGGCGGTGGTATAATCGCGCTTGTTGCGAGAGGAGGGTCATGATACTCGTCACCGGAGCCACCAGTCTCATCGGGCGGGCGGTCGTGCGACGCTTGGCGGCAACCGGCCGGGAAGTGCGCTGCCTGCTGCGTCCGTCCCGCCGTGAACAGCAGTTGCCGCCCGGCGTCCCGTTCTCCATCGTCACCGCCGGCCTGCAAGACCTCCCGGCCATGCGCACGGCGATGGAGCGCGTGACCGCCATCATCCACCTGGCCGGGGAAGAGGATTTGGAGCAGGTCGGCGACCTCTGCTATCACGTCGCCGACACCGCCAGCCTCATCTCCGCCGCCCAGGAGGTCGGCGTCCCCCGCCTGGTCTACCTGAGTTGCCTGGGCGCCAACCGCGCCTCCGCCTATCCCTACCTGCGGGCCAAAGGGGAGGTGGAACGGATGGTGCGCAACAGCGGCCTGAGTTACACCATCATCAACGCCGCCATCACCTACGGCGCGGACGACCTGCTCACCAACGTATGGGTGATGCTGGCGAAAATGATCCCTCTCCTGCTCCCCGTGCCGGATACCGGCCTGGCCCGTTTCCAACCGCTCTGGGTGGAGGATTTGGCCCGGTGCATCGTGGCCGCGCTGGACGAGAAGCGGTTGGAAGGCCAAAGCGTCCCCATCGGCGGGCCGGAGCACTTCACCATTGACCAGATGGCGGCTGAGGTGCTGGCGGCGGCCGGCGTGCGGCGCAAGATCGTCCGCGTGCGGATGCCCTTCGCCCGCTGGTGGGTCGCCGTCATGGACGCGCTGCTTCCCCGCAACCCGACCCCGCCCTGGTGGTTGGACGTGCTGAGCGCGGGGAGCGCGGCGGAGTTGGGGAACGTGGCCCGCTACTGCGGCTTCGAGCCGGTTCGCCTGTCCGAGGGGCTGGCCTACCTGCGACAGCGGCGCCCCTGGCGGCGGGACTTCTTGCGGCTGGTGTCGCACCACTACCCCCGGCCCAGGCCGGGCGGCCCGACGCCCCCGCCGTCGGACTGAAGCGGCGGGCGGCACTATGAAATCATCACATCGAGGAGGCATTCCCACTATGACACGACTGCGCAGCATCACGACTTCTCTCTACGTCCGCCTCCTGTCGTCGGAGACGGCGGTACTCGTCATCCTGGCCGTCATCGTCGGCACCGGCGGCGGCTTTGGAGCGGTGATCTTCCGCTGGCTCATCGGCGCGGTCAAGGACTTCTCTTTCGGCACGCTCTCGACCCTGCTTGGGTTTATGGGGCCTTACTACGTCATCATCGTGCCCGCGCTGGGCGGCATATTCGTCGGGCCGATGATCTACTTCCTGGCACGGGAGGCCAAAGGGCACGGCGTCCCGGAGGTGATGGAGGCGATCGCCCTGCGCGGCGGGCGCATCCGGCCCATCGTCGTGGTCGTCAAATCGCTGGCCTCCTCCATCTCCATCGGCACCGGCGGCTCCGTCGGGCGTGAGGGCCCCATCGTCCAGATCGGCTCCGCCCTGGGCTCGACGCTGGGACAGTTGCTCAAACTGTCCGACACCCGCGTGCGCAACCTGGTCGCCTGCGGGGCCGCCGCCGGAATCGCCGCCACCTTCAACGCCCCCATCGCCGGCGTCTTCTTCGCCCTGGAAATCATCCTGGGGGAGTTCGAGATGAGCCACTTTTCGATGGTGGTCATCTCGTCGGTGATGTCCAGCGTCATCGGGCGCATCTTCCTCGGCGACCGTCCAGCCTTCCCCATCCCCCCTTACGCGATGAAGTCCCCCTGGGAACTCGCGCTCTACCCGCTCCTGGGGGCCATAGCGGCCTTCGCCGGCGTGGCCTTCACCCGCACGCTCTACCTGTTCGAGGACGTGTTCGACGCCTGGAAGTTCCCGGAGTACCTGAAGCCGATCGGCGGCGGGCTGCTGATGGGGCTCCTGGGGCTCGGATTCCCGCAACTCTTCGGCGTGGGGTACGGGGCGATCGCCGACGCGCTCCACAACCGGCTGCCGCTGCTGACGGTGTTGCTCCTGGCCGCGCTGAAGATCGTCGCCACCTCCGTTACTATCGGCTCCGGCGGCTCTGGCGGCGTCTTCGCCCCGTCGCTCTTCATCGGCTCGATGCTGGGGTCCGGGTTCGGACTCCTGGCGCACGCCTGGCTGCCCGACTTCACCGGCACGCCGGCGGCCTACGCGCTGGTGGGGATGGCGGCCGTCTTCTCCGCCTCCGCCCGCGCCCCCATCACCGCCATCCTCATCATCTTCGAGATGACCCAGGACTACCGCATCATCCTGCCGCTGATGTTCGCAACAGTGGTCAGCACTATCATCGCCCATCACCTCGACCCGGAGAGCATCTACACCCTCAAACTGAAACGGCGGGGGATTGACATCCACGCCCAGCGGGACGTAGACCTCATGCAAGCGATTCGAGTGGAGGAGGCGATGACCCCGCTCGAAAAACTGACGACGGTAACGCCCGATACCCCCTTGCACGACCTGGCCCGCCTGTTCCAGGAGACCGGCCATCACGGGCTGGCCGTAGTCGAGGACGGAGAGCGGCTGTACGGCATCGTCACGCTGAAGGATTTGGAGAAGGCGGCGGACGCGCACCTTTCCTCCGGCACGGTGAAGGACATCTGCACTACGCGGGTGCGCACCGTCTTCCCCGACGAGACGTTGCAGGACGCGCTGCGGCACTTCGGTGCGTTGGACGTGGGGCGCATTCCGGTGGTGGACCGGGCCGACCCGCGCCGCCTGCTGGGGCTGCTCCGCCGGAGCGACATCATCCACGCTTACGCCCGCGCCGCGCTCGACCACCAGGCCCGCCTGGAGCGGCTGGAACGGATGCGTTTGGAACAGGCGCTCGAAACCCACACCGTCGAGATCGTGCTGAACGACGACCATTGCGCCGTCGGGCGGACGTTGCAGGAATTGCACCTGCCGGACGATTGCGTCATCGTCACCATCCGGCGCGGACGGCGGACCGTCATCCCCAGGGGGAGCACGCAACTTCTGGCCGGCGACCGGGTGATCGCCATCGCCACCGCGGACGGCGAGGCCGCCCTGCGGCAGTGCCTCACTATGCGCGAGGAAGAGTACGAGCGACTGGAACACGAGAAAGAGCAGGCAGAGCAATGAAGAAG
>JALWUZ010000731.1 GCA_027079895.1 Anaerolineae bacterium | reverse complement strand
CAGGACTTCACCGGCTTCCCCAAAGTGGATTTCTACTTCACCACGTCGGGCCCCATCACCTGGCCGGTGCCGGAGAACTGCTGCCCCGGCGATAACGGGCGATACGTGAGCCCGGACGGGAGTTACGAGATCGTCTGGTATCACGTGTGGTTGCCGGCCAATCAGTGCCCGGCGCAGCAGTAAACGATTCTTCTTCCCTTCTCACGAAAAAAGGTGCAACGCACGTCACAAGTGCGTTGCACCTTTTTTGTTGTGCCGCTGCGATACTTCAGCCTCAAGCCGTCGCCGGACGCAGGCCGCGCTTCTCCAGCCAACTCTCCGAGAAGACGAGGCTCAGGACGTTGGCCCAGCCCAGCGTCTTGACGATATTGACCAGAAAGGCCAGGAAGCCGATGGTCATCACCGCCGCGCCGACCACCGCGATCGCCATGAAGACCTGGTACTGATTCGGCGTCGGGTAGAGCGTCCGCCGGAGCATACCACGCGCCCCGGCCATCCCCATCGCGTAGGCCATCGCCACCGAGCCGACGATCCAGAACCAGAAGTGGATGTTGACCAACCGCTGATCCTTGAACTCCAACTTGGTCAGCATCGGTATCAGGGCATACATCACGGCGAACAGGAGCATCCCCACGCCGGTCAGCAAGAAAGTGTGGGCGTGCAGGGAAACGACCCACTGGGTGTTGTGGAACACCATGTTCAACCCGACGTTGGCCTGAATCAGCCCGGCCACGCCGCCCATCATAAACCCAAAGATGGAGCCCAGGATGAACTTCAACGGCGGGGTCAGTTTCACCGGGCGGGCCTGCCAGATGGTCATCAGCGAGGCGAAGATGGTCAGCCCCATCGTGAAGAACTCGCCCCAGGTGATCAACTGGCCGGAGATAATCCGCATCACCAGCGGCTGCACCTGGTCGCCCAGGAGGTGGTGGCTCCAGACCCCCATCGAGACCAGCAGGTCAACCATAATCACCGTCTTCACCACCGACGCGCCGTACAACTCCCGGCCCACCAGCAGAGGGATGAGCAGGTACCAGACGCCGGCCGTGTACATCAGCGCGTTGCCGTCGGCCACCATGTCCAGCCCCCACCAGAACCAGTTTTTGTAGACCAGCGGGTCCACGGCTGTCGGGTCGAGGGGGGAGTTGAAGAGGTAGGCCAGGCCGTAGACCAGAATCAGCACCCCAGCGGTGAGGAGGACGATGGCGTTGATGACGGTGTCAATCGAGCCCCGCCCGATGGCGACGATGAAGACCGGCAGGCCGTTGTAGTCCAGGTTAGGGGCGTTCTTGTCCTCCTTGCCGAGCCACTTCATCAGCCGGGAGATGCCGAAAGCAGCCCGCAGGAACTGCCAAAAAGTGTAGGAGCGGGGATTGCTCTTGCTGAGCACGGTGCTGAACATGTTGTAAGAGAAAAGCAGGATGTTGACCATCACGATCGCCGCCCCCAGCATGAAGGCGACGGAGCCGATCACCGGCACGCGGTCGAAGGAGACCGGAAGCGGCCAGTAGAGGGTGTACATCGCGTTGAACAGGCCGAAGAAGCCGGACAGCCAACAGATCGCAACGCCGATGATTTGAAGCCAGAAGTTGACCGGCACCAGTTTCTTGTGCCGAATCTCCTTCTTGAGCAGGTACGGCACCAGGAAGTAGAACGCGCCCATGATGGGCATGTACACGAAACCGTAAATGCCGACCACCGGGTGTACGGTCAACATACTGTAGAACAGTTCCGCGTGGGTGGGCTCGTGGCCGACGGGACGGATGGCGTTCAACGCGCTCTCGAAACCCTCCAGAGCCTTCGGGGCCACCAACTGCGTCCGCATCAGGGAGCCCTCGAAGCCGGACACCATCAGAAACACCAGCCCGACCACGGCGAAGCGCAGAGTCCATTTCTCCATCCAACCGATTTTGTTCATCTTCGAGCCTCCTCAAATCAAGGCACTACTTTGATGGCCCCTGGGATGAACATCTCCGGGTGTTTGGGGCCTGAGTACTCTGTGGAACGGATGTCATACGTGCCCGGAGCGTCGAATTTCCAGGTGATCTTGTTGTCATGGCCTGGGAGCACTTGCATCTGGAAGACCATCGTCCCGTCCGGTCGGAAGATCCCCAGGCCATAGGTCACGTCTTTAGAAACGGCGTGGAACTCGACGAACTCGCCGGCCTTGACCTCGACCACGTCCGAGGGCAATTTAATCTGATAATCCTCGAACTCCACGTTGATCGTTTGGGAGGGGGTGGGGTGAGACCAGACGAGCCATTTCTGCCAGGGCACGATGGGCGACAGGGTGATGATGTTGAACACCAGGAAGATAGCCACCAGCACCCCTAACCAAATCCTTTCCTCTCTGTCCATATCAGCCCTCCTTCTCCCGCACTGCGTTGGCGAACCAGAGCATGAAGGCGATGAGGATCACCAAATAGGTGGTGTATCCCCACCAGACTACATCGGTGATATACATTGCGACCTCCTTTCTCGTCTCTGTATTTGGATGATTGGGTGGGTGAGCGGTTTGATGGTCTGTATTCGGCCTCCTTTCTCCTCAGACTACCAACATCGCCATATCGTGGGCGAAGAGACCCAGGCGGTCGCCGGGGCGGAGCGGCACGTCCAGCCCATGCGACTGTGAGCGACGGTACTTAAGCAGGTCGGCCATCGAGTTGTTAGTGGACACCAACGCGCCGTTCAAGAAGATGTGGTAGACTTCGGACGGTGAGATTCCCAGCCGCTCCAACGCCGTCCTGACCGTCTCGCCGGGACGCGGTTTCAGGTGGATCACGCTATCTCCGGTAGGGTCGGGATTCGGCGCGTGACGGCGCAGGCTGCCATACAGATGAACGTCAATCATACTTCCTCCCAGACAATTTCATACGAGCAGGTGATCGCCCCTTGAGGGCAGAAAGCATCGCACGTGGCGCAGTAAGTGCAATCTTCGGGGCGGGCGATGACGGGGCCGGCGGGGGTCATTTCCACCGCGCCGGTGGGACACAGTTCGACACAGGCGCCGCACTTGTCGCACAGGGCCAAGTTGATCTCCGGCAGTGCCCAGTCCACGGTGAGTGCCTCGCTGTCCATGTGGGCTAGTGTAACAGAAAGCCGAGTGCGTGTCTACGACAAAAGTCGCACGTTTTGGTACAATGGTACTATTGACAGCAGAGGGGCAGATAGGGTAAAATAGCGGCGATGTCGGGCCGGGTGCCCGCCCCCCCGAAACCCGCATCACACAGGCTGTTTGTGGTTACCCTCCTTTCGCAAGCCACGGCCCCCTCGCCAGAGGGGGTCGTGGCATTTTGGTATGGTGTCAGGCCGACGAACAGTCGTCGTTCTTTGCCCCCCGCTCGCGGCCTGGCGATTGCGGCAATTCGTCCGGTATGGTAAAATAGCCCACGAGGGGGGAATGATGATGACGAGTATCAACGCCTTCGACCGTGTGTTGAAAGTGCTGGCCCGCGAGTACGCCGAAAGTTTCCTGCGGCTCATCCTGCCCGACACGCCGCTCCGATTGGTCGGCACGTTGGAGAACGTGGAACTCGCGCTTCCCGAAGAGCGGGTGGACTTCGTCCACCGCGTGTCGTGGGAAGGGGAGGAGTTCCTATTCCACATCGAGTTTCAGAAGGAGCACCGCCCCGATTTCCCCCAACGGGCGTTCGTGTACTCCGCGCTGCTGACGAAACAACTCGGCCTGCCGGTCATCACCGTCGTGGTCTACATCTCGCGTCGGATGTCGCCGTTGCCGTCCGACTACCGGGTGCAGGTAAAGGACTTGGTGCTCAATCGGTTCGAGTACCAGGTAGTGAAACTGTGGGAGTACTACGACGAGATCGCCGCCGGTCGCTGGCCGGAACTGGCGCCGCTGCTGGTGGAGTTGGCAGGCAAGCCCGACGAAACGGTGTTGGCGCGGGAGAAGGAACTGATACTCCGGGAGGAAGATCGGCAGAAACGGGCCGACCTGCTGGCCTGCGCCGTCACCATCGGGGCGCGGTACTTCGACAAGGAGTTCCTGTGGCAGTTCTTTCGGGAGGAGGTGGAGATTATGCGCGAGGCGACGTTCATCACCGATTGGCTGGATGAGAAACTGACAGAGGGGTTCCAAAAGGGGATTCGGAAAGGGTTTCAGCAGGGACTACAGAGCGGCACCCTTGAATCCCTGTCGCGTGTGCTGGAGACTCGCTTCGGCCCGCTACCGCCGATGGTGTTGGCCCGCCTGGCCTCACTTTCGGCGGAGCAGTTGGCCTCCCTGTTCAGTCCAGCCCTGACCCTTCCTGACATCGAGTCCTTCGAGGAGGTCGTGGACAAGATGTCGCCTGAGCTCCAACCCGCTTGAGCCGCACGCACGACATCGCACCGAGGTAGCGAGCATGCCTGTATCCCATGACCAGAACCCCAACTGCCGGGCGACCGGCATCGGCAGCACGCCTCACGGAGACGCCGCCACAGCGGTGGATTTCGTGCTGACCCACTTCACCGAGATACCTTTCTGGCCGCAACTGCCGCGCCGGGACTTCCGGGAGAATATGTACGCCCAGTTCGCCGAGTACGTGCCCGGCCTGCGCCTCGACGAGACCGACGAGCGCGTCTTCGTCCAACTGGGCGGCGATTGGCTGGAGGAGGCGGAGGGGTTTTACAACGCCTTCCTCGACGATGACCCGGCCCGCTTCGCCACGAGTGAGGAGTACGCCGCCGGGCTCTACGAGATGCTCCGGCGGGGTTCGCTCGCCGACGCCTGGGCTGTCAAGGGGCAGGTGACGGGCCCCATCAGTTTCGGCCTCCAAGTCACCGACCAGAACCGCCGCCCCAGTTTCTACGACGAAATGATGAAGGATGTCATCGTCAAAAACGTCTTGCGGCAAGCGCAGTGGCAGGAAGCTCAACTGCGCACCCTGCACCCGCGCACCATCATCTCCATTGACGAACCGTTCCTCTCGATGTTCGGCAGCGCGTATGCCAGCCTGTCCCGCGAAGAGGTCATCGGCGCGTTGGAGGAGGTCTTCTCCGGCCTGGATGGGCTGACCGCTACCCACTGCTGCGCCAACACCGACTGGAGCCTGCTCCTCGAAACGTCGGTGGACATCCTCTCCTTCGACGCCTACGAGTACTCCGAGAACCTGGCTCTCTACCCCGATGCGCTGCGCCGCTTCTTGAACCGAGGCGGCATGTTGGCCTGGGGGCTGATTCCCAACACCAGCCCGGCGGCGGATGAGATCACGTTGGAAGGGGCCTGGGAGGTCTTCGACCGCGCCCTGCGTCTCTTCGAGCGCAAGGGCTTCGACCGGCGGGAACTCCTGCCGCGTTCCTTCATTACCCCCGCCTGCGGCACCGGCACGCTCCCGGTTTCCGTCGCCGAGAAGGTGATGCGGCTGGCGGTGGAACTTTCCGCCTGGGTGCGGGAGGAGTACGGCCTATGACGGTGCTCACGATGGAGTTGCGGCTGAACACGCGCGGTAACAGCGACGTCGTGGACATCACCCGCCGGGTCGCCGACGCGGTGCGGAAGTCGCAGTTGCGAGCCGGAATCGTCACTGTCTTCTGCCCCGGCTCGACCGGTGGGCTGACCACCATCGAGTACGAGGAGGGGGTCATACACGACCTGCGGCGGGTGCTCGACGAAATCACCCCGCCGGACCGCGACTACCTCCACCACCGACGCTGGGGGGACGATAACGGCCATGCCCACATCCGCGCCGCGCTCGTCGGCCCCTCGCTGACCGTCCCTTTCAGCGACGGTCGGCTCACGCTGGGGACATGGCAGCAGATCGTGTTCATTGACTTCGACACCCGCCCCCGTTCCCGATTGCTGATTTTGCAGGTGATGGGGGAGTAGCGCGGTGAACGCCCGTGCTCCCTTCCCGTTCCCCCGGCTGACCATCGTCATCTCGCTGGCGGCAGTGGTGGCCTTCATCGTCCTGACCCCCGGCAGCGGCATACTGGACAAAGCGGATATGGTGGGGTACGCTGTCTGTCACCGGATGGCGAGCCACTCGTTCTTCATCGGCGGGCGGCAGTTGCCCCTTTGCGCCCGTTGCACCGGCACCTTCATCGGCGGCTTGCTGGGGTTTTTCGGGCAGGAGGTGGTGCTGAAACGGCGTCGGGCCGCCAATTTCCCCCCGCGCTCCATCATCGCTGTCCTGGCCGGATTCACGTTCTCGTGGGCCGGCGACGGGCTCAACTCCTACCTGGCACTCGCCGGCGGGCCGCACCTCTACGAGCCGCAGAACTGGCTGCGTTTGACCACCGGGGCCTTGAACGGTCTGACGATGAGCGCGATCCTCTACCCGACCCTCAACTTCACCCTGTGGCGCGAGTATCGGGATGAGAGCAACATCCGCCGCTGGCGCGAACTGGCCGTGCTGGTGCTGCTGGAAGTCGGGCTCATCGGACTGGTGCTCACCCGCTGGCCGGTGCTGCTCTACCCGCTGGCGATCTTGAGCGCGTTAGGGGTCTTGACGATGCTCACCGGCGCCAACAGCATGCTGGTTATGATTCTCCTGCGCCGCGAGAATCAGGCCACGAACTGGCGGGAGGCCGGCCTGCCGTTCCTCGCCGGGCTGACCGTCAGCCTGCTCCAAATCGGGCTGATAGACTTCATGCGGTACCAACTCACCGGCACTTTATCGGGATTCCCCGGCCTGCGGTAGCCGGGGCCACAAACCACACGAGGAGGAGTGAAATGGATCTCGGCAGTGCAATCACATTCGTTTTCGAGGATGAGGAGTGGGTCAAGAAGTTGCTCATCGGGGCCGCCATCACCCTGGTTCCCTTCTTTGGCATGTTCGTGCTGATGGGGTACGGTATCGCCATCATCCGCAACGTCAGGAGCGGCGCGGCGCGGGTTCTGCCGGATTGGAGCGACATCGGGCAGTACTTTATGGACGGCCTGATGGTCTCGATCGCCATGCTGGTCTACGCCCTCCCGTTCCTGATTGTCTCTTGCCCGGCGATGCTCGTTTCCTTCGGGCCGATGGTGGCCGGGGACAACGAGCGTCTGATGGAAATCCTAGCCGGTGTGTCGGGGATCGTGGCCCTGGCGATGGGTTGCGTGATGATACTCTACTCCATCGTGCTGATGCTGGTGGGGCCAGTGGTGCAGATCAAGTACGCCGACACCAACAGCCTGGGGGCTTGCCTCCGCTTCGGCGAGGTGTTCGGCTTCGCCTTCGGTCACGTCGGCGAACTGCTCATCGCTATGCTGGCCGTACTGGCTGCCGGGGCGGTGGTCGGCGTCATAGACGGCGTCATCGGGACCATCGTCGCCGTCCTGTCTATGATTCCCATCTGCGGCTGGATACTGGGGCTCGTCGTCGGCCTGCTCGCCATCCCCTTGGTGGTCTGGATGATTGCCTTCACATCCCACCTCTACGGACAGATCGGCCGCCCGACCACGCCAGGGTACAACTACAACTACCCGGTGTAGTAACGATGATTGGGCAGATCTTCCTCAGCCTGACGACCGCCTTCGGGCTTTCGACGGCGGCGGGCCTGAACGCTTACATCCCGCTGCTCGTCGTGGCCGTTCTGGGCCGCTTCACCAACCTCGTCACCCTCAACGGTGCCTGGGAGGCGTTGACCAGTTGGTGGGTCATCGGCACCCTGACGGTGCTCCTGGCGGTTGAAGTTCTGGTGGACAAGGTCCCCGCCGCCGACACCGTCAACGACATCATCCAAACCTTCATCCGCCCGACGGCCGGCGCGATTCTCTTCGCCTCGACGACGAAGACGATCGGCCTCCACCCCGTCCTGGCCGCCATCTGCGGGGTCATTCTGGCCGGCGGCGTCCACGCCGTCAAGGCCGGCGGGCGTCCGGTGGTGTCGGCGACGACCGGCGGACTGGGCAACCCCATCATCAGCACTATCGAGGATGTGATTTCGTTCACCGCCTCGCTGCTGGCGATCATCGTGCCCTACTTGCTCCTGTTCTTCCTCCTGCTCCTGTTCTCCCTGCTCGCCTGGTGGTACATCCGCCGCTGGCGCAGGAATCACGGCTACTGGTGAGACACGCGCGGAGGGATGGGCGGGATGAAACGCGGGGCACTGTCGCTTATGCTGGCCGGGGTGCTGCTCGCCGTCCTCACGTTCGGGGGATGGGCGGCCCGTGCTGTGGAACTTCCCCCGTCGCGCCTGGGGAGTCCGGTCAGCGCGGAGCCGCTCACACCGACCTACAGCGGGTGCGGCGGAGTCTACCTGGCGCCTTTCAACGAGGAGTACGAGCAGGAAGTCGTGGAACTGGTGAACGCGGCCCGCGCGGCGGAGAACCTGCCGCCGCTCAAGCGGGTGGCCGCCCTGGGCTACTCGTCCCGCTATCACGCCGCCGATATGGCCCAGGACGACTATTTCGACCACAACTCCTTTGACCGCTCAGGCGGCGACCTGGTGCAGACCTGCATCTGGGTGGAGCGGGTGCTTTCCTACTACGGCCCGGACTCGCAGGGACTGGGTGAGAACATCGCTGCCGGATACGCTACCCCGTCCGCGGTGATGGACGGCTGGATGAGCAGCACGGCCGGCCACCGCGATAACATCCTGAACCCCGGCTACCGGGAGATCGGCGTCGGCTATTATCAGGGCGGGCGCTGGGGGACTTACTGGGTGCAGGACTTTGGCGTCCGTCCCGGCGTCTACCCCATCGTCATCAACGCCGAGGCTGCCACGACCGCCGACTGGCACGTCCACCTGTACATCTACGGCTCCGGCGACTGGGACGAGATGCGGCTGCGCAACGACGACGGCGACTGGGGGGCGTGGCGGACGTTTCAGTCTCGTCTGGACTGGCAACTGAGGCCGGTTGTTGGCGAACGGGCGGTATGGGTGGAGATGCGGCGGGGGACGGCGACGACGGTCAGCAGCGACACCATTCGCCTGACGGCGGCGCCGGCTCTAGGCAGACTGCCCACAGCGGCCACCTTCATCCACAGCCTGGCGACCGGGGAGACCGTCCCGCCCGCCCTGTGGCTGACACCCCGCAACGTCGGCGACGACGAGACGCTGACCTGGGAGGTCACGGGCGCGGGCGATTGGTTCACCGCTACTCCTCGCAGCGGCACGACCCCGTCCTCGTTCCGGGTGCAGCCGACGGCGGACATCACCGGAGCGACGGCGACCTACACCGAAATCCTCGTAGTGACGGTCATCTCCCCGACCGGAATCGCCGGCTCCCCCTGGCGAATCGAGTTGAGCCTGCGGATAGTCGCCGCTCCCTTGAAGCGCGTCTACTTGCCGCTGGTGAGTCGTTAATCGGCGTGTCCAGTCAAATTCGACCGCCTGGTGTGGGAGGAGGTGTGAGATGCTCAAGTTTCCGTATGGCGTCAGCGATTTCTATCAGGTTGCCACCGAGGGGTATTGGTACGTAGACCGGACAGAGTACATCCGCGCTGTGGAGGATATAGGCAAGGTGTTGCTATTTCTCCGTCCGCGGCGGTTCGGCAAGTCGTTGTGGCTCTCGACGTTGGAGAACTACTACGACATAGCGAAAGCGGACGAGTTCGAGCGGTTGTTCGGCCACCTCGCCATTGGACAGAACCCCACGCCCTTGCACAACAAATACCTGATTATGCGCTGGAACTTCTCGGCGGTGGATCCAAGTGGCAGTTACGAACAGATCAAACAGTCATTGTTCAATCACATCAACGGCTGCATAGAGGGGTTCATCGTCAACTATCAACCCATGTTGGAACACGAGATGGTGCTGCACGAGGCCGACGCTCTGCGGTCGCTCCAGTCCGTGCTGGCGGCAGTGCGCTACTCCCCTTACCGTCTCTACCTGCTGATAGACGAGTACGACAACTTCGTCAACGAGGTGATGACCGCCAGCACGGAGCGGTACGAGGCTCTCGTGCGCGGCGAGGGGGTGTTGAAAACGGTGCTCAAGGCAGTCAAGGACGGGGCGAGCGGTCTGGGCATTGACCGCATCTTCATCACCGGCGTCTCCCCCGTCGTGATGAGCGATGTCACCTCCGGCTTCAACATCGCCAAGAACATCTACCTCCGGCGGGCCTTCAGCAACCTGTGCGGCTTCACCGAGGACGAGGTAGCCGCCACCTTGCAGGAAGTGGTCGAGACCTGCGGCTACCCACTCGATGAAGCCGGCAAAGCCCTCCAGATGATGCATACCTTTTACAACGGCTACCGCTTCCACCAGCACGCCGAACGGGTCTACAACCCCACCCTGGTGCTCTACTTCTTCGACCGCTTCCAGACCGAGTGCAAGTACCCGCGCGATATGCTGGACGCCAACTTGGCTATGGACCGCAACAAGTTGCGCTACGCTGCGGGTCTCCCTCACGGCGGGCAACTGATTCTGGACGCACTGAGTGAGAGCGAGCCGGTGCTGGTTGACCGCCTGTCAGACCGCTTCGGCGTGCAGGATATGCTGCTGGTGGGGGAGGAGACCGCGCTGATCGCTTCGCTGCTCTACTACCTGGGGGTGCTGACGCTGGACGGGGAGGCGGTCACCGGGGAGTTGGTGCTGCGGATACCGAACCTGGTGATACGGGGGTTGTACGCGGAGCAGATCCGCGACTTGCTGCTGCCGGAGCGCGGGATTCACGAGGTGGGGCGCAAGGCGGCGCGGACGCTGTACGTCGAGGGGGACATCGAGCCGCTGTGTGAGTTCGTAGAGGAGCGCATCTTCCCGGTCTTCAGCAACCGGGACTACCGCTGGGCGAACGAGTTGACGGTCAAGACCGCCTTCCTGAGCCTCCTGTTCAACGACATCTTGTACATTTTTCTACCGTACATTTCCATCTCCAACGGCAAGTGATGGCCGAGGCAATTGAAAGAGCAGGTACACCTCGAAAGGCAACCCTCGTTTCAAGGTGTATCTGAGCCAATCCAACCCAAGCCGGAAA
>JALWUZ010000730.1 GCA_027079895.1 Anaerolineae bacterium | reverse complement strand
CGACCGCCGGGCAAGGCGCCAGGTAGCGCAGGCCGAAGTCCTGCCCCACGACGGCGTTGCCGCTGAGGTTGACGACCGCCATCCCGACCTCGTACTGCGGGCCGGCGTCCACGGTGACGGTGTAGGGATTGTCGTTGGAGTCCAGCCAGATGGAGTACTGGCCGGCGGTGTTGGTCTGCACCGTCCAGGTCTCACCGGTGCTGCTTTCGATGAAGACGTCCACCCCCACCAGCGGGGCGGGGTTGGCGTCGCAGTAGCCGGTGGTGGTGACCACACCTTCCAACTTGCCGTAGGTGCCGGCGTCCACCGTCATCGTGACCGGCACGTCGAAGATGGCGTTGACCGCGTCGTCGGTGAGCACCTGGAGCGTACCGGTGTAGGTGCCCGGCTCGGTCACTTCCGGCACGTTGGTGTCGAAGGTGAGGGAGATGACCTGATTCGAGTCGGCCATGACATCACCGGCGGTCGGATCCTCGAACAGCCAGGGGATGTCCGTGGAGATGGTGGTGCCGCTGCCCCGAATCATCCAGTTGCCCGGCAGACCGAGGCCGTCCACAGTGCTAAAAGTGTTGTCAGGCGGCAGGACCGGCGGTTCAGGCGGGTCTGCGTTCCACCAGCCGACCCAGGAACGACCCTGAGAAGCGGTCGTGTCCATAGCCGCCGGGAAGTTCGCCGGGGTAACGCCGCTGTCCACGAAGCGGTTGATGGCCGCGATGAGCACATCGCCGGGGCCGTCCAGCCGCACCGCCGGAGCCAGGGCGTAGTTGTTCCAGGTCGCGTTGTCGGCCACCTGGACGGTGACGTTGTAGGCCGCCAGGAACGTCGCGTCGCTGGGGTCGCCGTCGCCGTCGGTGTCCTCGTAGATCGCCAACTCGATGGCGTCACCCGCGTTGACCTCCCCGGCCGGCCAGATGATGGAGACCTGCTCCAGGTTGAAGGGGAAGTCGAGCATACCCGGCGTGAAGCGGTTGAGCCAGATGAACTGGACAGCAACAGTACCAGCGTTCACGCCGACCGCGGTATCCATAGAGCCGTCATCCACCACCAACTCGACCGCCCCGCTGGGGGCCCACGGCTCCGCAACGGCGTTCACTTCCTCACCGGAAGTGGAGAGGGTCAGCCCGTCAGGATAGGTCTCCCCGACCGGCGTCAGTACCACCGGGTGCAAGGGGATGAACCCGCCGGGCATCTCGCGCGTGTCGAAGACGCCGTCACCCGCGCCGCTGTTGGTCAGCGAAAGCGGCCAGGTCGCGCTCATGCCCCACTGCACGGTGACATCGAACCCTTCCGGCGTGATGTTGAAGCAAGGCTCCAACGAGCGGAGGGCGATGTCCTCGACGGTGGTATCTTGAGCGGCGACCATCACGCCGGTGATGACCTGGCTCGTGTACCCCTCCACCTCGACGGTGATGGTGAGCGGGTTGTGCGCCGGGTCGAGCCACAGGGTGTAGGTGCCGCTGACGTCGGTCGTCAGCACCCACTCCATACCGGTGCTGGCCATGACGTTGACTTCCACGTCTTCCAGAGGCTCCGGGTTGCTGTCGCAGTGCCCCAGGCTCTCGACCACACCGGTCAGTTTGCCCCAGTTGTCGGGCGCGGTGACGGTCAGCGTGACCGGCACGTTGGCCACGTCGTTGGGGGCATTGCCGTTGATGCGCAACTCGGCGTAGTAGACACCCGGCTGCTGCGCTTCCGGCACGCCGGCGTCGAAGGTGATCTGCACCGGCGCTTCGGAGTCGGGGGCGATGGTGCCGGTGACCGGAGTCTCGGAGAGCCACGGCACGATGTCCCCGCCGCCCGCGCCGCCGCCGGTGGCGACAGCCATAGCGTCCATCTCGGTCCCGGCGGGGAAGGCGCCCACCAGCGTGGAGTTGCCGGTGGTGGTGTCGGCGATGCGCAGTTCGGCAGCACCGCTGTCGAGGTTGTAGGCCGCCAGGTAGAGGGTGTCGGTGGACTCGTCGAAGTCCATGCCCTGAGCGTAGTTGGCGTTGAAGCCCACCGGCCCGATGACGGTGCCGGCCCCGGTGTCCTTGTCTATGAAGAGCAGGGAGTCACTGGCGATGTCCAGCCCGTACATCTGCCCGGCGGAGTTGACGGCGATACCGATGATGCAGGAGGCGTTGGTGATAGTCCCGATCTGCGTCGGCGTGCCGGTGGCCGGGTCAATGGTGTACAGGATGGAGGTGGAGCAATCCGTCGAGGAGGCGTACAGTACCCCGTTGGTGGGGTCGCCGGCCATGCCGGTCCAGGACTGCCCAGCGGCCGGAAGAGCCTGGCCAACGATGGTGACCGCGCCGGTCGCGGTGTCCACGATGACGAAGTTGTTGGTGTCGTAGTCCAGCGCGTACATCTGGCTGAAGTCGCCGTTCAGGAAGTCACCGGCGAACAGGCTGCCACCGGTGTTACCCACGACGGACGCGCCACCGGGATCCTCGGTGTCGAAGTTGACCAGGTTGGCGCTGAGCAACTCGGCCGCGTAGGCCAGTGAGCCAAGCGGCGACTCGATCCCGCCGGTCGGCAGGTCGGCCCCGCCGGAGGTCGGAGCCATCTCGATGGAGGCTTGACCGCCGTTCTGGACCCGATGGCCCTGCGGCATCGCCGGGACGAAGCCGTCGTTCTTCTCGACGAACTGGAACTCACCGATGCCTGCGCCGGAGTTGGTGAGGGTGAACGGCACTTTGGCGTTCTGCCCGGCCTCGAGGGTCATCTCCAAGCCGGACGGGTAGTAACCCAGGCAGGGGGCGTCCAGCCGCAGGTCGAAGTCCACGGTCGTGGACATCTGACCGGAGACGGAGACGTCCACCACCTGCTGGCCGATGTAGTCCTCAGCCGCGACGGTGATGGTGAGCGGGCTGTAGGCCTCATCCAGCCAGAGGCCGTAGGTGCCGCTGACGTCGGTGGTGATGTTCCAGACGACGCCGTTGCTGGCCTCGATGGTCACTTCGGCACCCTCCAGAGGAGCCGGGTCGGCGTCGCAGATGCCCAAGCCGGTTACGGTGCCCAGTACCTTGCCCCAGGAATCGGGGGCCATAACGGTCATCGTGACCGGGATGTTGGGCACGTCGTAGGGAGTGTCGTTTCCGATCTTGATTTGGGCGTAGTAGACGCCGGGCTGATCCACGTAGAGGGAGTTGAAGGTAACGTCGAAAGTGGACTGCCCACCGTCGGCCACGGCGTCTTGAGTCGGCGACTCGGAGAGCCAGACGACATCCGCGCCACCGTGAGTCCCGCTGGCCCGCAGCGTCCAGTTGCCCGGCAGCCCGAAGGTGTCAATGACGCCCCATGCACCGGGGG
>JALWUZ010000729.1 GCA_027079895.1 Anaerolineae bacterium | reverse complement strand
CGTCGGCGTCGAGGGAACTGCTGGCTGCCTGGGGAATGGAGAAACCTACTCCACTCAAAAAAAGAACCATCAGTGCCAAAGCGATGACACTGAGGTGGGCGGTGACGCGGGTCAGAAAGGGGCGTTTCGTGCGCCAATCAACGCTGGTGCGCCAGATGGTGACTGCACACCAGGCGATACAACGCGGGATCAAAGAGCGATGTAAGGGTGACGATGAGATTGGTGGCCGGGCTTCCCTTTCTGTTGGTATCGGAATAGCCGGTTCATTCATTGGATTTACCTGGAGGTGGTACACGATTGTCGCCAGCCTCGCGCGATATTATACCACAAAGGGGGAGTAGGGCAAACTACGGTCTATCGGCCCCGTCGGTTGCTAGAGAGTGCAACTGCGTGTATAATTCCCCCCGTGCGCACATCCGTCGTCGTCACGGTGTTGAACGAGGCCGCGAGCCTGCCGGCCCTCCTCGACAGCCTGGCCGCTCAGACCCGCCCCGCCGACGAGGTCGTCGTCTGCGATGGCGGCTCCGAGGACGGGACGGTGGCCCTGCTCACCGCCGAGACCCGCTTCCCACTCCGTCTCATCCGGCGGCCGGGGGCCAACATCTCGCAGGGACGGAACGCGGCCATCGCCGCCGCTCAAGGGGAGATCATCGCCGTGACCGACGCCGGCGTGCGCCTCGACCCGCGTTGGCTGGAGCGCATCACCGCCCCTTTCGCCGACGCGGACGTGCTGGCCGTCGCCGGGTTCTTCCTGCCCGACCCGCAGACCGTCTTCGAGGTGGCGATGGGCGCGACGGTGCTCCCGGAACGGCGGGAGATCGTCCCGGCCCGTTTCCTGCCTTCCAGCCGCTCCGTCGCCTTCCGCAAGACAGTCTGGGAGGCGGTGGGCGGCTACCCGGAGTGGCTCGACTACTGCGAGGACTTGATCTTTGACTTCCGTGTCCTGGAGACCGTCGGACGTTTCCACTTCGCGCCGGAGGCAATCGTCCATTTCCGCCCCCGTTCGAGCCTGCGGGCCTTCTTCGTGCAGTACTACCGCTACGCTCGCGGCGACGGCAAAGCGGACCTGTGGCGGCTGCGGCACGCCATCCGCTACCTGACCTACCTGCTGGCCGGGCCGCTCGTGGGATTGGCCGGTGCGCTGGTGAACCCCTGGTGGTGGTCGCTCTACCTGCTCGCCCTGCCGGGGATGTTCTGGCCCGGCTGGCGGCGGCTGGCCCATCAGTGGGACGCCCTGACCCCGGCCCAGCGTGTCCAGGCGGCCGCCTGGGTGCCGCTCATCCGCATCACCGGCGACGTGGCGAAGATGATCGGCTACCCCGTCGGCCTCTGGTGGCGACTGAAGCACCGCGCCGGGGCACTGTAGCAAATTTGGGAGGATGGAATGACTCACAAAGACTCGATCTTCAGTTCCGAGGGCATCCGCCGCCTCCTGGCGGGCGGCACGCAAAACCTGACCGACGACGAGCGGGCGTTGCTGCTGGCCCTGATCGGCACTGAAGAGGAAAGCGGGCGGCAGTTCACCGCCGAGGAACGAGCGGCCATCGAGCATCTGCGGGAGCAGTTGAGCGACTACGACGCCGACGAACTGGCCCAGGCGGTGAGGCACATGGTCACGGCCCGGACCCAGGCCAGCCGCAAGACCGAGTGGCCCGAACTACAACGATACCGACATCCCAATGCATGAACTGTCCATCACCCAGAGCGTCCTGGAGATCGCTCTCCGGCACGCGGAACAGGCCCACGCCGCCCGCATCACCCAGTTGAACCTGGTCATCGGCGAACTGTCCACCATCGTGGACGACTCCGTGCAATTCTACTGGGACATCATCAGCCGCGGCACCATCGCCGAGGGCGCGGTGCTGCACTTCGAGCGCGTGCCGGGCGTCCTGCGCTGCCTGAACTGCGGCCACACCTTCCCGCTCAACGGAGAGGACTTCTCCTGCCCCCGCTGCGGCGACCGTCAGGTCATCACCGCCGGCGGGGACGACTTCCGGCTGGACAGCATCGAAATCGAAACTTGAAGGAGGTTACTGTGACTACACGTGTATCCGTCGTCGAGGACATCCTGAGCGCGAACGACAAACTGGCGGCCTCCAACCGAGCCCGCCTGGACGCGGCGGGAGTCTTCGCCATCAACCTGATGGCCTCGCCGGGCGCGGGCAAGACCAGCCTCATCACCCGGACGGTGGAGGCCCTGAAAGACGAGTTCCGCATCGGCGCGGTGGACGGCGACATCGCCACCACCCTGGACGCCGACCGCATCGCCGCCGTCGGCATCCCCACCGTCCAGATCAACACCGGCGGCGAGTGCCACCTGGACGCGGTCATGTTCCAGAGCGCGTTGCCCTCCCTGCCGCTGGACGACCTCGACCTGCTCATCATCGAAAACGTCGGCAACCTGATCTGCCCGGCCAGTTTCAAATTGGGCGTCCACGCCAGCGTCCTCATCGCCAGCGTGCCGGAGGGGGACGACAAGCCCTACAAGTACCCGGTGATGTATCGCGGGGTGGACGCGGTGGTGCTCAACAAGATGGACGTGCTGGCGGCCTTCGACTTCGACGTGGACTACTTCCGGCAGGGAGTGGAAGTGCTCAACCCCGGCCTGGCCTTCTTCCCCCTCTCCTGCAAAACCGGAGAGGGACTCGACGCCTGGCTGGCCTGGTTGCGGAACGAGGTGAGGAAATATGTGTCTGGGGATTCCGGGGCGCATAGTTGAGACCGACGACAACGGCCTGATGAGGATGGGTAAAGTTGATTTCGGTGGCGTGACCCGCGAAGTCTGCCTGGCCTACGTGCCGGAGGCCCAAGTGGGGGACTACGTCATCGTACACGTCGGCTTCGCCATCAGCACCATAGACGAGACCGAGGCCCAGGAAACGCTGGACTTGATGGTCGAAAGTGGTATCCTGGCGTGAGCCGCTCAGGAGGCTACAATGGCATACGATGTGATTGACGCATCCACGTTCGACCCCGCGCTGGCGGAGCGGGTGACGCTGGACTGGGAGAAACTGCTCACCTGCATGCAGTGTGGAACCTGCTCGTCCACCTGTCCCACCGCCTACGCGATGGACTACGCTCCTCACCAAATCTGGCACATGCTCCGGCTGGGGATGGAGGAGGAGATCGTCAACAGCCGTACCTTCTGGCTGTGTACCGTCTGCAAATCGTGTCAGGTGAAGTGCCCGCGCGGAATCTCCATCACCGACACGATGGTGGCCCTCAAGGAGTACGCCACCCGACGCGGCATCAACGTCCCTACCGGCCTGCAAATGCTCGGCGAGACCGTCACCACTAAGTACAACATCTCCGGCGACGACAACACCACCCGCCAGATTTGGAGCGAGAACCTGCCCCAGGCCCCCCTCGGCGTCCGTCCGCGGCGGCGGCAGGCGGAGGTAGTCTACTTCATCGGCTGCGTCGGCTCGTTCTACCCGCGCGTCTACAGCATCCCCCAGTCGCTGGTGCAGATTTTGGACCGGGCGGAGGTGGAGTTCACCACGATGGGCGAGGACGAGCGGTGCTGCGGCTACCCGCTCTACGTCTCCGGCATGCGGGATAAGATGGCCGCCCTGGCGCAGCACAACGTGGATATGGTGCGCCGCATCGGGGCGAAGAAGGTGATCTTCACCTGCCCCTCCTGCTACTACTCCTGGAGCCACCTCTACCCGGACATGGTGGACGTCTCCGGCATCGAGTTCCAGCACGCCACCGAGTTCCTGGCCGACCTCCTCCCCGAAGGCAAACTGAAGTTGGGCCCGGTCGAGGAGGTGGTCACGTACCACGACCCCTGCGACCTGGGGCGGAAGAGCGGCGTCTACGACGCGCCCCGCGAGGTGCTGAAGGCCATCCCCGGCCTGGAACTGCGGGAGATGGCTTCCATTCGGGAGAACTCCCTCTGCTGTGGCGGCGGCGGTGACGTGGAGATCTCCGACCCCTCCGTCACCATCGGCGTGGCGGGCAAGCGGCTGGCGCAGGTGAAGGCGACCGGGGCGAAATACGTCGCCTCCGCCTGTCAGCAGTGCAAGCGCACGTTGCAAGAGGGAGCGCGGCGGCACAAAATCCGCGTGCGGGCGATAGATGTCGTCGAGTTGCTGTGGAAGTCCATCGAGGCAGCGGAGGAGTAGCGGAGGAGCAGCGGCGTAGGGAGTGCTGAATCTCGTACCGCGTCCGCTCGAGGAGCACGGAATGCGATCGTGGACGGGGTTGGGAATAGTCCTCGTGGGCACGGTGGCTGCTGCCTTGCTTGTTCGTCTGCCGGGTGGGAGGAGAAAATCGGAGGATGTCGGGGCCGTCGTCACGCTGACAGCAGTCGTGTTGCTCTTTTTCTGGCCGGTGGTGCTGGAAGGCCGGTCGTTCCCTAGAGAGGGCGGTGACCTGTGGGGACAGTTGTACCCCGTCTGGGCTTTCGTCGCCTCCCAGGTTCGACGGGGCATCTTCCCCCTCTGGGACCCGTTGCTGTCCGCCGGCGACCCGATTATTTCCGAGGGCCAGTACGGGCTGTTGAACCCCCTGAACTGGCCCTTGTTTCTGTTTTCGCCTCCCCCGATAACGCTGGTGTTGTTGCGCGGCATGGTCGGGCTGTTCCTGGCCGGCCTAGGGACCTACCTCTACCTGACCCGTTCCCCGCGATGGCGGCTGACGACGGGGGCCGGCCTGGTGGGGGGCATAGCCTACATGCTCTCCGACCCGTTCATCGTTCACCTGGGACATCCCCAACTCAACGACGCGATGGCCTGGTTGCCGTGGTCTCTGCTGGGCGTGGATTGGTCCCTCTCCGCGCCGTCCTGGCGCGCGGCGGGCTGGGGCGGCCTGCCGCTGGCGTTGATGGTTCTGGCCGGGCACGGACAGGCGTCGCTCTACGGCCTGCTCGCTGTGGGACTGTACGCCCTGTGGCTGATTCTCGCGCAGCGTGCCCACCACTCCGGCCAAGCGGTCGAAACGCTCGCCCGGACGCTGGGCCGGGTGATGCTGGTGGCGCTGGTGGGATTTGCCCTCTCCGCGCCTATGACCCTGCCGGGACTCGAACGGCTGCCCCGGACGATGCGTGCGCTGGTCCCCGCGGAACTTCGGCGGGGGTACGAGTTCTCCCTGGCCCTGCTGGCCGACAACCTGGCGCCTGGCTTTCACGGTCGCGGGGCCGCGCTGTGGTGGGGTGGCGATCGGGTCGAAACATCGTACATCGGCGCGGTGGCGTTCTACCTGGCGTTGTGGGGAATCGTCGCCCGCCCACGAAAGGCCCTGTTCTGGGTGGGACTGGGAGGCGTCGCGCTGCTCTTCGCCTGCGGGTATCGAGGGCACATCTACCCCCTGGTGGCGCACTGGCCCCTGTTCGCCGATTCCTGGAAGACGGCCCGGGCGGTCTTCATAACGGCCTTCGCGCTGGCCCTGCTCGCGGCTCTCGGAACGGACGCCCTGCTGGCCGCGTTGGAGCGGCGACGAGGCCGGAAGTGGCTCTGCTTTCCGGTGTGTGTGGCCCTTTCCGGGGCGGTGCTGTGGTGGGCGGGGGCGTCCTCGACGCCGTTGCCGGGAGTCCCAGGCGGTCAGCCGACGGCGACGGCCAAACTCGGACTGCGGACGGGGGGAGAGTGGGCACTGGGGCTGGCGATGCTGGTGCTGTTCGGGGGGGCAGCACTCCGCGCCGGTGGAAGGTGGAAACGGCGAGTTCTACACGCCGGTGTCCTGCTCCTGCTGGTTGGCGAGTTAGTAGTTGTGATGGCTCCCCGTGTGGATACCGACACGGTGCCCCCCATCGTCAACTTTGACCACCCTGAGGCCCTGGCCTTCCTGCGGAGTGACACCGGCTGGTTTCGGGTGGACACCGACCGCCACGCCCGGCAACTGTGGTCGCCGGAGCAGATGCAAATCCAGGGGTTCGAGACGGTGCAGGGGTCGGGCAACCCTATGGCGCTCTACACGAGCGAGCAATTCTACTGGGCGCAGCCTTCAGCGGGGGCCCCGGGGTACCGTCTCCTGGGAATCAAGTACATCGTCGTCCCGAAGGGAGCCCCGCCCGGAGCCGATGGTATCTGGCCGGTATTCACCGACGACGAGACGGTGGACATTCACCTAAACACCAGAGCACTCCCCAGAGTGTGGCTGGTCTATCGAACGGAGTCGGTCGCGGATTTCGGGGCCGCGTTCCGGCGGGTGTCATCGGACGAGTTCCAACCGGAGGAGGTCGCCGTGGTGGAAGATGGCCCGCAGTTGAACGGCACGGGACAGGGGCGCATCGAGGTGGGGCGTTACAGCCCCAATGAGGTCATCCTGACCGTCCAAACGGATACGACCGCCTTGCTGGTGCTCTCCGATGTCCACTACCCCGGCTGGCATGCCGAGTTGGACGACGCGCCGGTTCCGCTCTACCGGGCGGATGCCAACTTTCGAGGCGTGCTGATTCCATCGGGGGAGCACCGGGTACGCATGTACTTCCTGCCGCGCTCTTTCCTGGCAGGATTGGGGCTGCTCGCGTTGGGCGTCTTGACCTGGGCGGCGGTGGGGTTTCTGGAAACGGGCCGCGGAGAGGCCATCCCCCATTGACGACCGCCCCCGTCAGACGATGCGCGTCTCGACCCCCGTCTCCCGCTCGAGCGCGGCGGCGAACGCTTCCAAATCCGCCGGGACGAACGCGCTGTCTCCGCCGCCGGGCCTCCCCAGCACCACGATGTCCACCCCTTCCTCCCGCGCGGCGGCCTTCAACTCCTCCCGCAACTGGCCGTGCCGGATGACGGGCTTGGCCTCGACCCCCTGCTTCTGCGCCCGCTCGCAGGCCATCGCCAGCAGAAAATCCCCCATGTGCTCCATCTCCGCACTGACCACGTCCGGGCGTACCGCGCTGGCCGACCGGTTCAGAAAGCGCATATCCACCACGTAGAGAAACAACAACTCATCGCCTCGTTCCCGCGCCAGGGCGATGGCCGCGTCCTGAGTGCGGTAACTGGCTTCTCCCCCCCTGGTCGCGCACAGAATCTTGCCCATCATCGCCTCCTAGAAACGTATGAAAAGCCAGGCCGTCCCTACGGCGACCGTGAGCACCGTGGCCGGGAGGCCAATCTGCAAAAAGCGGCGGTAGGTGATCGGATAGCCGGCCCGCTCCGCAATCCCCGCCGTCACCATATTGGCCGACGCGCCGATGAGGGAACTGTTCCCCCCCATCGCCGAGCCGATCGAGAGGCCGTAGAACAAAATCTTGCTCCCCGCGCCGGGCAGCGAACGGGTCAGAAACCCGGCCACCGGCAACATCGCCGCCGTGAAGGGGATGTTGGCGATGACCCCCGAAAGCAACGCGCTCGTCCAAATCAACACCAACGCCGCCGTCGTCAAGTTATCCCCCACCACCGCCTTGATTCCGGCGGCGATCAGGCTGATCAGCCCCACCTCCTGAATCGCCCCGACCACCATGAACAGGGCGATGAAGAACATCAACGTCGTCCAATCCACCACCTTCATCATCTCCTCCACGTCGGAGCCGAGCCACATCAGCATCGAGACCGCCCCCAGGATGGCGGTGACGGCCGGCTCCAAGTGGAACCGCTCCCCAACGACGAAGAAGAACAACATCCCGATGAACACAATCCCCGCCTTGCGCAGTTTGACCGGCTTGGTGATACGGGCGTTCTCCCGCAGCCGGGCCAGCAGCGACGCCGACAGCCTCTCCCCGGCGGCCCGGTACTCCCGGCGATAGACGAAGAGCACGTAGAGCGCGAGGGCGAGCAGCGCGAGGACGACCCCCGGCGTCAGATTGGTCAGGAAATCGTTGAAAGTGATGCGGGCATACGACCCGATGAGGATGTTGGTCGGCGTGCCAATCAGCGTGCTGATGCCGCCGATGTTCGAGGCCAGCACCTCCGGCAGCAACAGCGCGAGCGGGTCCAGTCCCAGTGCGAGCCCAATCTGCAAAGTGATGGGGGTCATCAGCAACATCGTCGTCACGTTGTCCAGCAGCGCGGAGGCGAGCGCGGTCAGCCCCATCAGGATGATCGCCAGCAGCCAGGCCCGTCCCCGCGAAAGCCGGTAAGCCTGATACGCCAGCCATTGGAAGATGCCGGTCTCCTCGATGATGCCGATGACGATCATCATCCCCATCACCAGGAAGATGACGTTGAAATCCACGTACTCCAAAGCACGCTCGAAGTCGAAGATGAACAGGTCGGGGTGAATCGCGCCGCCGACGAAACTAGTGCCGAAGACGACTGCTACCCCCAGCAGCGCGGCCATCGTGTTGGGCAGTTTTTCCAGGGCGATGAGGCTCAGAATGGCGACGAAAGTCAGCGTCGCCACCCAGAACCCCGACGTGATGCGGCGGGCCATCTCGAAGTCCGGGAGGCGCACCGCCTGGCCGTCGTTCAAGGCGGTCAGATAGCGGTAAGGGGCCCGCCATTCCAGCGGGGCGAAATGGGGACGTTCCACTCGCAGCGTCAGACGGGGCAGCGGCCCGGCCGGCAGGTCGAGGATGAAGCCGCCGTCCGGCTGGCTCTCCGCCTCGGCGAGCGGCTCCTCCTCGTCGTCGGCCCAGGCCGTCACCCGCGCCCCGCGCACCGGCTCCCCCTGGGAGTCCACCAGGCGTCCCGACAGGCTGGGGCCGGAGTCCGGGCCGCCGGCGGCCTGAGCGTCGCCGACCGGCGGGCGGCCGGGCCACACGGTCAGCGACAGGATGAGCACCAACACCAACGCCCACAGAAAGCGATAGCGATTCCTTTTTTCCATCATTCCGCGTAGATCTCCTCTTTCAACACTCCGATGAACGGCAGATTGCGGTACTCCTCGGCGAAATCGAGGCCGTACCCCAGCACGAACTCGTCCGGTATCTCGAACCCCACGAAGTCCAGGGGGACGGCGATCTCGCGGCGGGAGGGCTTGCTCAACAGGGTACAGACACGCACGCTGGCCGGGCCGCGTGTGTAGAAGTTGCGGGTGATGTAGTCCAGCGTGCGCCCGGAGTCAATGATGTCCTCGACGATGAGGACGTGCCGCCCCTCGATGGACTGGGCCAAATCGAGGAGGATGCGCACGACGCCGCTGCTGGTGGTGCCGCTGCCGTAGGACGAGATCTCCATGAAATCTATCTCGTGCCGGATGTCGAGGTGACGCACCAGGTCGGCCAGGAACATGAAAGCCCCCTTGAGCACGCAGACGAGGAGCAGACGGTCGTCGTCGGTGTAGGCGGCGTTGATCTCCCGGCCCAACTCCGCCACCCGGGCCTGAATCTCGCTTTCGGAGATGAGAACTTTGGCTACGTCGTCACGCAATCCCATAACGGCCCTCCTTGCCGGATGCGATGCCGCACCTCACCCCGGAAGCGCGGCGGAATACTCCCGCAGTTCGGCGATGAACTGCTCCGTAGTCCCCCAAAAGACGTTCACGTTGGCCTCCTGGAAATACTTCTCCAGGAACGCCTGCACCGCCGCCGTGTCCGCCGTCTGGGCCGCGTCCACCTCCAACTGCACGGTGACGTGCTTGAATCGCAGCCGCTGTTCCAGACTGGCGATCAGCCCGTTCATCAGCACCCGAAACTCCCAATCGTAGAGGCTGTAGCCGAGGAACATCAGGCTGCTGCTGGACAACGCCTCCCGGATGGTGTTGGGGATGCGGTCCCGGTCGGCCACCACCCGCACCAGGAAGTGCATGTAGTCGTCCTCGCTCAACACCAGGGAGCCCGGCTCCTCGTCGCTGCCGAAGAGATGGTACACCAGCGGCTCCTCCGGCGACGGCTCGTAGGCGTCGTCCTCGTCGAAGCGGGAGGGGAGCCGGTCCAAGTCAGGGTTCCAGCGGCAGATCTCCCGCTGCGGATTCCGTCCCCGCGCCCGCAACGCCTCCACCATAAAATTGTCGGCGTTCGTCGTCAGGTAGAGCGGCAGGTCGAGGGCAGCCAGCACCCGGTGGACATCGTTGGGATCGTCGGCGGCGAGATTCTGCCAGCCGACGGCCCGCACCAACTCCGTCAGTGTAGCGGGACGGCGGGCGGGACGGAGCGCGTCCGGCAGGCGGGCGGTCAACTCATCCACCAGCGTGTCGAGCAGTTCGTAACGGGGGAAGTCGGCCCCCTGATTGGTCGCCAGGTACTGGGCCACCCGCGCCGCCTCCTCCCGATTGGCGAACGGGTAGCCGTGCATCTGGGCCCAGCGGCGGGCCACCTCCGGCGGGCGCGGCAGCCAGCGGCCATGCACGCGCGGGCCGATGATCGGGGTACACTTCCGCTGCCGAATCAGCCGCAGGAGCCCGGTCCAGAAAACACGCGGGTTGCGGTAGCCGAGCACCGTCCCCCGGACATCCGCCTCCGCCGACCACAGGCGGCCCGACTTGAGCCGCATGAAGAGCACCGGCACGCCGGCGTCGGGCCGGCCACCGCTCAACAAGAGGCTGCGGGCGCGGTTGACCGCCTCGTCCACCGCGCCGGTGGTGAGCAGGCTTTTGTAGAAGGCGGCCCCGAAGCGGCGGCCGCTCTCCATCGTCACCGTGTCCTGCATCGCCACCACCGCCGGCACGCCGACGCGCACCAGTTTGGGGGCCAACCCCAGGAAGGCGTCGGTCGTCGCGCGGGTCGCGCTCTGGCAGGCGACGAGGAAGACCAGCCGCAGACGCGCCCCCTGGCGGGCCAACATCCCCGCCAGTTCGCCGTCGGTGACGCGGCGGCCGTTCCCCTTCTCGTCTTGGAGGTAGAGGGCCGCCTGGCCGCGCCGCCGATTGAACGCGCCGTGTCCTATGAAGTGGAGGACGTGGTAGCCCGTGCGGAGGGCCTCCTCGACCCGTTCCAGCGTCACCGGCGGGGGGAGGAAATCGGCCCGCACCAGGCCGCTCCCGACCCGGTCGAAGGCGGCCTGCAACGCGGCCCGTTCCCGCTCCACGTCCACCGGAGGGAGAC
>JALWUZ010000728.1 GCA_027079895.1 Anaerolineae bacterium | reverse complement strand
GGCATAGTGGGCCGGGTGGTAGGTCTGGATGATGACCCGTCCCCCGCGCAGGCCGCGCCCGGCCCGCCCGGCGACCTGGGTCAGTAGTTGGAAGGTGCGCTCTCCGGCGCGGAAGTCGGGCAGGTTGAGGGCCGTGTCGGCGGAGATGACCCCTACCAGGGTGACGCGCGGCAGGTCCAGCCCTTTGGCGATCATCTGCGTGCCGACGAGGACGTGCGCCAGGCCGGTGCTGAAGAGGTGCAGGATGGCGGCGTGGGCGGCGTAGTTGCGGGCGGTGTCCAGGTCCCAGCGGAGGGTGCGCACGTCGGGCCAGCGGCGGTAGATGGCCTGCTCGACCCGCTCCGTCCCCAGGCCGAAGTAGCGGATGCGGGTACTGCCGCACTCCGGACAGCGGGCGGGAGGGTTCTCCTGATGGCCGCACCGGTGGCAGACCAGGCGCGGCGTGCCCTCGTGGTAGGTGAGGGGGATGTCGCACTGCGGGCAGCGGGGGACGTAGCCGCAATCCCGACAGACGACGAAGGTCGCCGTGCCGCGCCGGTTGAGGAACAGGATGACCTGCTCGTCCCGCTTCAGGGCCTCCTCCATCCCCGCCGCGAGCGCACGGCTGAAGATAGAGCGGTTGCCGGCCTTCAGTTCCGCCCGCATGTCCACGATGTGGACGGTGGGGGGCGCGATGTAGCGGGCGGCCTCAGGCCCATCAGGCAGGGGGCGGTAGCGGGTGTCGGGCAGGTGGTAGCGGGATTGGAGGTCGCGCAGCCGGCGGGCGTGTCCCAGAATGCGGCGCGGCATCTCCAACAGGGTGAGTTCCCCCCGGCGGGCGCGGAGGTAAGTCCCCAGATCCGGGGTCGCCGAGCCGAGGATAACCGGCACTCCGGCCCGACGGCCTAGTTCCAACGCCGTCTCGCGGGCGTGATAGCGGGGGATGGCGGCCTGTTTGTAGCCGGCGTCGTGCTCCTCGTCCACCACCACGAGCCCCAGACGCGGCAGCGGGGCGAAGAGGGCCGAACGGGGGCCCAAGACGATGTCCACCAGACCGGCCCGCGCCCGCCGCCAACTGTCGTACCGCTCGCCGTCGCTCAACGCGCTGTGGAGGATGGCGATCCGGCGGCCAAAGCGGGCTCCGAAGCGGTGCGCCATCTGGGGGGTCAGGCTGATCTCCGGCACGAGGACGATCGCCTGCCGTCCTCGGCGCAGCACTTCGGCGACGGCCCGCAGGTAGATCTCCGTCTTGCCGGAGCCGGTGACGCCGTGCAGCAGGAAGGCGCGGGACTCATCGCGGCGCAGGTGGGGCCGGATACGCTCCCAGACGGCCTGCTGGTCGGAGGTGAGGGGCTGGGGGGTGTCGGGGACGAAGGTCTCATCGGCCAGCGGGTCCCGCCAGACTTCCTCGTCCTCGAAGGTGAGCAGCCCCCGCCGGGCCAACGTGTCGAGGTGACGGCGGGAGCAGCCCGTCTCGGCGTAGACCAGGCTGATGTCCAAAGGGCCGTCGGACTCTGTGAGGAGGCGGAAAAGGGCGTGATAGCAGTCGCTCCTCAAGCGGTGCAAGGCCTCCTCTTCCGTCACCTCCCCGCCCGTCCAGCGGACGGTGCGGATTCGGCGGGGACGGACGCGCGGCGGCGCGAGGTAGGGGGATTTGACGACTATGCCGCGCCGGGCCAGTTGAGCCGCCGCTCTGCGCCATTGTTGACGAGGGAGCAGGCGGTCCAGTTGCCGTCCGCGCACCGGGCCACGCGCGGTCAGCACTTTGAGCAACTGTTCCTGGGCCGTTGTCCGCGCCGCCCTGGGAGCGGGCTCCTCCGCCAGTTCGAGTTGCACGTCCGCCTGCCCGACGAGGCCGGGGGGGATCATCACCGCCAGACAGCGCCAGAGGGGGGCCAGGTACTCCCGCGCCATCCAGCGGGCCAGGTCGAGTTGGAGCGGGGTAAGTGCCGGCGACTCGTCCACCGGCGACTCGACAGGCCGTATCGCGTCCGGCGGCACCGGCGAAAGTCCCCGCACCCGGACGACGAGGCCGTACAGCCGCCGCTCTCTGAACGGGACGACGACCAGCGAGCCCGTCGTCACCCGGTCGCGCATCTCCTCCGGCAGGGAGTAGGTGAAGGTCTGTTCGTCGGGCAGGGGGGTAAAGAGGACTACATCGGCAAAGGGACGGCGCGTGCCCATCTAAATCTCTTCCCCAAAAGAGGGACTGTAACGGTAGAAGACCGCGTAGCCGATAATCAGCACCAGGAAGACGGTCGCGGCGGTGCGGAGCAGAAAATCCCAGCCGGTCGGCACGCCGCGATAGAGCAAGTCGCGGTAGGAGGCGATGATGGAGGCCATCGGGTTCAGGCGGCGCAGCCAAAGTTGGACAGCGATGGGCTGCCCCAGCAGGTACTTCTCCTGGGGGACGGAGTTGATGGGGTAGAAAATCGGGGTCAGGAAGAACCAGGCCAGCATCACCACCTGGAGGATGTGGCGGGTGTCGCGGTAGAAGACGTTCAGCGTGGCGAAGATGAGCCCTATCCCGACGGTGAAGGCCAGTTCCAGGATGATGGGGATGGGGAGGAGCAGGGCCCACCAGGTCAGGTCGGCCCCGGAGAGCACCACCAGCAGGAAGAAGATCGGCAGGGAGATGAGGAAGTTGATCAGGTTGGAGATGGCGATGGAGATCGGCAGCACCTCGCGCGGGAAGTAGACTTTCTTGATGAGGTGTGCGCTGCCGACGATGCTGTTGGTCGCCTGGAGCACCGAGTCGTTGAAGAAGTTCCAGGGGAGCAGGCCGCTGATCAGGAAAACGGGGTAGTGGTGGATGTCCGGCTGCTTGAAGATGATGGAGAAGACGATGGTGTAGACGACCATCATCAGCAGCGGGTTGAGCCACGACCAGGCCACGCCGAGGACCGAACTGCGGTAGCGCACTTTGAGGTCCCGGACGACCAGGTTGCGGATCAGTTCCCGATAGTGCCAGAGTTCGAGGAGTGATTTCATAGTCGGATTCGCGGTCTCACAGTAGCCAGGCGGTCAGTCCGGCGGCGACGGCGGCCCCCACCGCCGACGCGCCGAAGTTGACCAGGTCGTTATCCAGCCAGCGGTAGCCGCGCAAGAGCCGCGTCGGCGTGCCGCAGCGATGTACCCGCCGTTCGGTCTCCTTCTGGCAGGTGTCACACCAGTAGATGGCCTGGACGGTGGCCCCCAGCAGGCTGTCCACCAGCGCGCCGGCCAGGCCGCCGAGGGTCGCCGCCGCCAGGATGACGCCAGCGGACACCCAATCCTGCGCGATGAGGCCGATCTCCGCGCCCGCCAGCAGGCCGATGAAGGCCGCCCCGGCCAGTGAGGCCAGGGTGCCGGTCAGGGTGACGCCGCCCGACGTGCCCACTTCCACCCGGCGGCCGGTGGTGATGAGGCGCGGCGGGCGCGGGCTGAACACGCCCAACTCGGTCGCCCAGGTGTCGGCGTTGACCGCCGCCAGTGCGCCGGCCCCCGCCGCGAAGAGCAGCCGCGCCCAAGAAGGCTCCGGTCGCAGCACGGCGAGCGCGGCCAGGAGCGCGGTCAGGCCGCCGTTCGCCAACGCCTGTCCCAGGTCGCGGCGGCTGCCTTTGGCAAACTTCTCCGCCAGGCCCGCTTTCTCGTCGGCGCGGTAGAACGAGAGCGCACTGGACGAGGCGAAGAAGGCGACCAGCAGTACCCCCCAGGCCCAGCCTCCCAGGCCGAAGATGAGGGTGCCGGTGACGATGGCGCCGAGCATCCCGCCCCGGTTCAACGCCCGCCGACGGTACCCGGCCCAGCCGATGGCGACGGCGATGGCGAAGCCCACGGCCAGCGAAAGCCAGTTCAGCGACTCGTTCATCACAGATGTTCCAGCAGCCCGACCGCCGCCACCCACACCAGCGTTTGGACGAGCACCGCCCCGCCCCAGAGCAGGTAACTCGCCATCCGCTCCCGATGGTAGGTCAGGAGGCCCAGCCCGCCGTTGAGCAGCCAGGCCAGCGCACCGATGAGCGGAAGGATGAAGATCTGCCCCCGTCCCCCCAGGCGGTCGGGGTTTCCGGCCGCGTCGAAGTGGAGGGGTATCAGCCGCGGCAGGGCGGGGAAATGGTAGCAGAGCAGCCCCACCAGCCCGACGACTGTCAGCAGGCCGAGGCCCAACAGGATCAACGCCGCCCGGTCGCGCCAGATGAGCCAGTCCAGGAAAGCGGGGCGGCGGGAGGACTGCTCCACGACCTGCGTCGGGCCCATCTGGAGCCGCTTGTGGAGCGAGGCGAGAAATTCGTCCCGGTCGGCGGGGGAGATGCCGTAGGTCAGGCCGGGGGTGACGATGTAGATCTGCTCGCGGGGGGAGACGGTGGCGTAGAACAGGGTCGGGCCCAGTTCCTCGCTCTCTCCGTAGCCGACGCAGTGGCCGGGCCACATCCCGCCGACGAAACGCAGCGAGCCGGTGAGTTCATCGCCGGTGAGCACCCGCTCGATCTGGCCGGTGGGGATGACCTGTTCCAGCGTGCCCCAGTGGATGATGAGGGCGTTCCGGTCGAGGGAGTAGCCGGAGAGGTAGAGCCCGTAGAGCCAGTAGCCGAGTATCCCCAGGAGGCCCAGGCTGGCGACGACGGCCAGGCCGATGACGAACGTCCCGATGTTGAGCGGCTGGACGATCGCCAGGGCGATGATGACCGCGTCTATCAGGAGGATGGCGGCCATCATGCCCGCCCCCACGATCGCCCCCCATCTGATGTCGGTTGCCCATTTGGTCATCGGAGTGCTCCCGCGCCGGTGTCACCGGACGGGGCGGATTATACCAGGGTGCGGGGAAGGGAGCAAATGCGAATGAACCGAGTTGACATCTCCGGCAACGGTGGTATAATCTTCAATGTCTTAGTACACTAGTGCATTATGTGATTATGATTGAGTTACACGTTGACCAGGAAAGCAAAGTCCCGATCTACATCCAGGTGGAGGAGCAGATCCGCTCCCTCATCGCCGCCGGCCGTTTGCGGCCCGACGACCAACTGCCCACCATCCGCCAGTTGGCCGCCGACCTGCGGGTGAATTACAACACCATCGCCCGCGCTTATATGGACTTGGATCGGGAGGGGGTGATCTCTACCCGGCGAGGCAAAGGCACTTTCGTCGCCGGCGTCCTCGACGAGGAGCAGATGGGCCGCGTTCGGCAGGAGAAGTTGCGCGGAATCATCAACGCGGCTCTGGAAGAGGCCCGGTCGCTGGGGTACAGTTTCACGGAGGTCTCCCAGGCGATCGCAGAGGAGTTGGCCCGTTGGCAGACCGACGGGCCGGAAGACGATTAGGAGGTATTGACAATGGTTGCGGTACAGGCAGCACGCAAGAAGGGAAGCAGGGGGAAACGGACATCCTCCCCCGACCGACGGAAGAAGAGCGGCGAGAACGGCATCGCGATTCTCATCTTCGTGGTGCTGACGCTCATCTCTATCGCGCTGGCCGGTTGGCTGGGCGCGAGCGGGGTTCACCCAGCCTGGATCACCGCTGAAGTGGTGGTCTTGAACCTGGCCGGGGTCTACATCCTGTTGGCCTTCAAGATCGCCGACCAATGGGAGAAGGCGATCGTGCTGCGGATGGGGCGGTTCATCGGGCTGAAAGGGCCGGGGCCGTTCTGGATCATCCCGATTGTGGACACCATCCCAGCCTGGATTGACCACCGGGTGATGGTGACGCCGTTCACCGCCGAGCGGACGCTGACTCAGGACACCGTGCCGGTGGACGTGGACGCCGTGCTCTTCTGGCTGGTGTGGGACGCCGAGAAGGCCGCCCTAGAGGTGGAGGATTACCGGGCGGCCATCGCCTGGGCTGCCCAGACCGCGCTGCGGGAAATCATCGGCAAGATGAACCTGGCCGACATCCTGATTGGGCGGGAGAAGATGGACGCCGAACTCCAGCAGATTATTGACGAGCGCACCACCCCCTGGGGGATCACCGTCCAGTCGGTGGAGATTCGGGACATTGTCATCCCGCAGGCGTTGGAGGACGCGATGAGCCGTCAGGCCCAGGCCGAACGGGAGCGGCAGGCGCGGGTCATCCTGGGGGAAAGCGAGATGCAGATCGCCCACTCCTTCGCTCAGGCGGCGCAGGCTTATCGGGACAATCCGACCGCGCTGCACCTGCGGGCGATGAACATGCTGTTCGAGGGGCTGAAGGAAAAAGGTGCGCTGGTCATCGTCCCGTCCAGCGCGGTGGACACGATGAACCTCGGCGGGGTGCTGGGCACGTCCGCGCTGGCCGGTATGGCCAATCAGATGACCGGCGGCGAGGATGGGAATGACGAGGAGGACAAGGAGGAGACGCAGTGATGCTGTACCTGGCTTTCGCCGTTCAAATCGCGTTGATGCTCGGCGTCCCGCTGGGGCTGTGGGTGGTGCTGCGGCGACGCTGGGCGGCCGCGTGGGGATTGATCGGAGCCGGGGCGGTGACTTTCATCGCCTCCCAGGTGGTGCATTTGCCGCTGAACTGGGCGTTGGGCCTGCTGGGAACCGGCCGGGGAGTGGCCCTCTGGCCTCTGCCGGCGATGGCGACGGTCGCCGGGCTCAGCGCGGGCATCTGCGAGGAGGGGGCCCGCTATCTCGTCCTGCGCCACTGGCAGCGTCGGGCCCGCTCCTGGCGCGACGGGGTGGTCTACGGCGCGGGGCACGGCGGGATGGAATCGCTGCTCCTCGGCCTGCTGGTGATGGCGAACGTGGTCACGATGTTCATGCTCCGGCAGAGCGGCGCC
This sequence comes from Anaerolineae bacterium, assembly GCA_027079895.1. Lineage (GTDB taxonomy): Bacteria > Chloroflexota > Anaerolineae > B4-G1 > B4-G1 > JALWUZ01. The sequence goes on along the minus strand of JALWUZ010000728.1, from coordinate 4,161 downwards.
GTGCCGCCCCAGTACCGGCCCCAGGTGGAGGAGTTCTGGGCCATCGCCTGGTACATGCCGTTGCTGGGCGGTGTGGAGCGCGTGTTCGCCATCATCGTCCAGATCGCCCTGGCCCTGCTGGTGATGCAGTCGCTGATACGCGGCAACCCGCTCTGGCTGATTCTGGCGATTCTGTTCCACACGGCGTTGGACGGGGTGGCGGTGGCGATGGCTCACCTCGGCTGGTCGGCGGCGGCGATGGAGGGGGTGGTCGCCCTGTTCGCGCTGGGGGGACTGGCGATCATCCTGGCCTTGCGGGGCAAGATGGAGCCGGAGCCGGCCTGAAAGAGAGGGGAGAAAGCGCAGGAGGCCGTCATCGTGACGGCCTCCTGTCGTTTCACGTGAAACAGACCTCACAACTGAAACTCGCCGCTGGCCGAGACGATTTTATACCGGTAGTCGGTGACGTAGTCCAGTAGTTTGTCGTACACCTGCTGCCACTGCTCCGACTCCAACGCCCTCCTGATGGTGTCCAGGTCGTCGGCCACCCCGCCTATGCGCACCTGGGGGTCATCCCCGTACACGGTGAACCAGGCATCGGTGGGGCGTATGCCGAGTTTCACCAACGTAGGCCCCAGTTCGTGGGAGAGAAAGGCGAAATATTCCTCGTCATTGCCCGGCGGCATGACGTTCCAGTAGAGGATGAGTTTGAACATCCCGCTCCTGACCTACTGACACCCTAGCGCGGTCATCACCTGCTGCCCCTGAGCCCGCCAATCCGCCGGTGGGTTCAGGTCGAGGAAGTGCTGGTAGGCGGCGCAGGCTTCCGCCGTGTCGCCGTTGCGGGCGTAAGCCTCTCCCAGCGCGTAGTACGCCTGGGGGGAGTCCGGCACCTGTTCGAGAGCCTTCTTCAAGGTCTCGATGGCGTCGGTGTAGTTCCCCTGCTGGATGTACACGTTCCCCAGCCCGATGAGGGATTCCGGCATGTTGGGCTTCAGTTCCAGCGCGGCCTCGAACTGGGTCACGGCCTGCTCCAACTTCTGCTCGTCGGGCGGGGCCATCGGGTCGGTGGCCGGGAGGGCCAGCACCAAGTAGGTGGCCCCCAGTTGGTAGTGAGTGTCCGGGTCGTCGGGGTCCAGTTTCAACGCCGCCTGGAACTCGTTCAGGGCCGCCTCAGGGTCTTGCAGTTGGAAGTAGGTCACTCCCAGGTTGTGATGGGCGGCCGCGTTGTCCGGGTTGAGTTCCAACACCTTGCGGAACTCCTCCTCGGCCTTGAACAGGTCGCTGGTGTGATTGTACGCCTGTCCCAGCAGGAAGTGGGCCTCGCTGTTGTCCGGCGTGGTCTCGACCACGGACTCCAGGTCGGCGATCGCCCCCTCGTAGTCGCCGGACTCCAGTTTCGCCTTGCCGGACTCCAGCAACGCGCTGACATCCTCCACGTCGGACTGGCGGGCCACCATCTGCCGGGCGACCAACGCCAGCCCCAGGAGCACCACGATGACCCCCACCGCAATCCAGATTTGAGATTTCTGTTGCATCTTACCCTCCGTTCCGTTGTTTGGGATTCAACACGACGATCTGCGTGCCCTCGCCCAGGCTGCTGCGGGTGACTTTGAGCGCGTCCTGGGCGGCGATTTTCTCCTGTCCCATCTCTCTGAGGAACCGCCTCAGTGTCCCCAGTTTGACCTGCAATCCCTTGACCTTGTAGAGCATCGGGATGACGATGTGCGGCTCGAACAGGCTGATGACCTCGGAGGCCTGCGCCGGGGTGAGGCTGCCGCCACCCCCCACCGGCACCAGGAGCACGTCCACCGTCCCCAGGTCCTCCACCTGGGATTGGGTCGGGACATGCCCCAGGTGTCCCAGATGGCAGACGGTGAGGGGGCCGAAGTCGAAGGTAAAGACGATGTTCTCTCCGCGCAACGCGCCGTGCTTCTTGTCGGCGAAGGTGGGTATGCCGGTGACGAACACCCCGCCGATTTCGTACTCGCCGGGGGAGTCGAGCAGTTTGAACGGCCCGCGCACCCCGGAGGTGTAGCGACAGGTCGGGTCGTCGTAACTGACGGTGACGATGTGAGCCCGTGACTTGGGGTAGACGAGCCCCACGTCGGGCGGGAAGGGGTCGGTGACGACGGAGGACAACCCCCGTTCACTCAACCGAAAGCAGGTTTGACCGTACCAGACTATCTCCATAGCGATCCTTTGTCGGTATTTGCTGGCAGAGAGCCGCCCCGACGCCACGCACGGGCATTATACCGCCGACCGACACGTTGACAACTGCGCGGTGGACGGTATAATCCGCCCCCACAGGAGGAGGATATGGACGTTCTCTGGGAAGCGTTGTTGATTTTCGGCCTGCGGGTGCTGGGCATCTCCATCAGCACCCTGTCCACTCTGATGACCGTGCAGGGGCGCAAGTTCTACGCCGTGGCGACAGGGTTCATCAGTACCCTGGTCTACGTCATCGCCATCGGCAAGGTGGTGAGCGACCTGGGCAACATCTGGAACGTCGCCGCCTACTGCACCGGTTTCGCCGTCGGGACGCTCCTGGGGATGGCCTGGGAGCAACGGCTGGCCCTCGGCTTCGCCGAGGTGCGGTTCATCTCCACCGCGAAGGGCCAGGCTCTGGCGCATGCTCTGCGGGAGGCCGGCTACGGCGTGACCGAACTCTACGGCTACGGCAAGGAGAGCATGGTCGGCATCGTCGAGGCGATCGTGCCCCGCAAGAATGTGGAGACGCTCCTGAAGATCGCCCGTTCGGTGGACGATGACGCGGTGGTGACGGTGCGGGAGGCCCGCACCGTCCAGCACGGGTACTGGCGTCCGGCCCGCCGCTGACCTGACCGTCAAGCGTCCAGGTAGTCGAACACGCCGGGGTACTTGAGACCGGTCCCGGTGTTGAAGAGGACTACCCGCTCGTCGGGCGAGAGCCAGCCCTGCTCCAGCAGCATCTCTAGGGCCGCCAGCGTCGCGCCGCCTTCGGGACAGGCGAAAATCCCCTCGTAGCGGCCAATCCGCATCTGGGCCGCCATTAGCGCGTCGTCGGAGACGGCGACGGCGGTCCCGCCGCTCTCCCGCAGGGCCCGCAGAATCAGGAAGTCCCCGACGGCGGCGGGCACCCGCAGGCCGGCGGCCACTGTCTGCGCCCCTTCCCAGGGGTCGGCGAACTCCGCGCCGGCCTGGAATGCTCTGGGGATGGGGGCGCAGCCGGCGGCCTGCACCGTCACCATGCGGGGACGGTGGTCGCCAATCCAGCCCAGCGCCTCCATCTCCTCGAAGGCTTTCCACATCCCAATCAACCCCGTCCCCCCGCCGGTGGGGTAGATGACCACGTCGGGCAGTTCCCATCCGAACTGTTCGGCCAACTCGTACCCCATCGTCTTCTTCCCTTCCAGACGATAGGGCTCCTTGAGGGTGGAAATGTCGAACCAGCCGTGTTTCTCCGCCTCCTTCCGCGCCTCTCGCCCGCAATCGGTGATCAACCCCTCGACCAGCGTCACTTCGGCCCCCAACGCCCGGCACTCCTGGCGGAAAGGCATGGGAACGTCGGCGGGCATGTAGACGTGGGCTTTCAGGCCCGCCCTGGCCGCGTAGGCGGACATGGCCCCGGCCGCGTTGCCCGCTGATGGGATAACGACCTCCGTCACGCCCAGTTCCTGGGCGCGGGAGATCGCCATCGCCAGCCCGCGGGCCTTGAAGGAGCCGGTCGGGTTGAGGCTTTCGTCCTTGATGTAGAGGTTCGGCATCCCCAACGTCTCCCCCAGGCGGACGGCGTGGAGCAACGGGGTGAAGCCCTCCCCCAAACTGACGGCATAAGCCGCATCCCGCACCGGCAGCAGGGGGCGGTAGCGCCACATCGAGGGCTCGTCGGACACCAGCGCATCACGGCCGGCGGCCCGCGCGGCCTCCAGGTCGTAGCGGGCCAGCAGGGGACGGGCGCAATCGGGGCACAGGGTCTGTAAACTGTCGGCCTCGTACTCTTTGCCGCACAGGGAACATTCCAGGTGGGTTAGGTAACTCATTGGGCCTCCTCGATGGTGGGTTCATCTGATGGCGAACATGATACCAGAATGTAAGCAGTGCGCAAGACCGATACACGGCAAACCCCCTACTCCCCGTGCGCGTACCGCTGCACCTCGCGGTAGATCACGCGCGGCTCGAACTCCGGGGTGACGAAGGCGT
>JALWUZ010000727.1 GCA_027079895.1 Anaerolineae bacterium | reverse complement strand
GTCAGCGAGGTATTGAGTTCCAACGGCTCCACCTCGATGGCGAGCGTCTGCGGGAGCACGCTGGCGTTGATGGACGCCGGCGTCCCCATCAAGGCCCCGGTCGCCGGAATCGCGATGGGGCTGATGACCGAGGGGGAGAAATACCGCATCCTGACCGACATCCAGGGGATGGAGGATCATCTTGGCGACATGGACTTCAAGGTGGCCGGGACGCGCCGGGGCATCACCGCCTTGCAGATGGACATCAAAGTCGCCGGGCTCTCCTACGAGGTGCTGGGCGAGGCGTTGGAGCAGGCCCGGCAGGCCCGGTTTCAGATTCTCGACGTGATCGAGGAGACGATTCCCGCGCCGCGCCCGACCCTCTCCCCCTATGCCCCCCGAATGACGATCATCCACGTTGACCCGGACAAACTGGGGGCGGTGATCGGCACTGGCGGCAAGACGGTGCGCTCCATCCAGGACATGTTCGACGTGCGCATTGACATCGAGGACGACGGGACGATCTACATCGCCTCGACCAACGGCCCGGCGGCGGAGAAGGCGCAGCGGATGATCGAGGAGTTGACCGAGGAGGCCGAGTTGGGCCACATCTACACCGGCAAGGTGGTGCGCGTGACCGACTTCGGGGCCTTCGTCGAGATTCTGCCCGGCACCGACGGGATGGTTCACATCTCCCAGTTGGCCGACCACCGCGTGGACACGGTGCGGGACGTGGTGAACGTGGGGGATGAGATTATGGTGATGGTGACGGACGTCAGCCCGGAGGGGAAGATTCGCCTTTCGCGCCGGGCGGTGCTGGAAGGCTGGACGCTGGAACAGGCCCAGGCCGCCGACCGGCCCGGAGGCGGGCGCGGTCACAAGGGAGGCGGCGACCGCCGGAACGGCAACCGGTCGCGGCGGCGACACTAGAGCGACCCGGCAGTTACCCGTTGAGTTTCGAGGACGCCCGAACGGCTCCCAGGCCGTCCGGGCGTTTGTCATCCCCGCCGGCCGCGCCGGGGCACGTTGGCGGGAACTCCGTTTTATGGTACACTACCCCCGACACCCTTCACCGGAGGCCACGAGATGCCATCTCGCAGTTGGAACACCGCTGCCATCCGCGACATGCTCACCGCCGCCTTCAGCGACGAGGGGCTGACCGACCTCTGTTTCGACTACTTCCCCGCAGTTTACGAGGACTTCGGCAGCGGGATGAGCAAGAGACAAAAAATCCAGCGGCTGCTGGAGTACTGCGCTCGCCACGAGCAGTTGGATAGGTTGGTGAGCCTGGTGAGCGACCTGAACCCGGCCCAGTACGCCCGTTTCCGCGCGGAACTGCGCTCCACGGCGGCGGAGCGGGACGTGGCTATCGGCGGCCAAGATACCCCGTCCCCCGCCGACCGGGAGGGGCTGGAACGGGCCCTGCGGATGGCCCGCCGTTCCCTCGCTATCTTGGAGGAACAGGCCGCCGGGTTCGGCGCACTCCACATCCCCGCCCACCTCCAGATCGAGTTGGAGGAGCAGCGGCGCAAGGTGGCCGACCTGGAGCGTCGGCTGAAGTGACCGCTCCGGCGCGGCTCAGCGTCTCAACTGCCGAATCAACTCCTGCTTCAGATTCCACAGCCGCTCGGTGAGGGAGACGTGGTAGATGTGCGGGTTCACCAGCCGCCGGACGCCGGGGTCGAGCCGCTCCACGTCGGCCTGACGCCACGCCCGCATCTCCTCGATGGACGGCAGGTCGGCGACCACCCGCCCCTCGCGCCACACCTCCACCAGCAACGGCTCGATCTCCGCAATCTCCTCCTGGGCCAGCACCCGGTACACCCCATGCAGCGTCGGATGGTGTAGGAGCACCCGCTCCATCTGACGCGGATCCTCGTCGTCGAGACTGAGCAGGTCGGCGGTGGCCTTCCCCCGTCGGTCGTACAGCCGCCAGATGTGTTTGTGGCCGGGGTTGAGCGTCTTCTCCGGCGTCTCCGACACCTTGATGGCCGGCACCCATTCCCCCCGCTCCTGCACCGCCACCAACTTGTACACCCCGTCCAGCGCGGAGGCTCCCTGCGAGGTAATCAGCCGCGTCCCGACGCCGTAGACCAGACGGTTGATGAGATGGTCGGGGTCCACCCCGTACCTCGGTGCCTCTTTCTCGATCTGGGTAATGATCTGCCAGATGACCAACTCGTCCAGTTGATTGGAGAGGACGATCGCCACGTCGGGGAATCCGGCCTCGTTCAACATCTTCGCCGCCTGGATGCTGAGATAGGCCAGGTCGCCGGAGTCGAGGCGGATGCCGACCGGCTCGTGCCCCTTGCGCCGCAACTCCTCGAAGACCCGGATGGCGTTTGGCAGGCCGCTGTTCAGGGTATCAATCGTATCCACCAGGAGCAGGCAATCGTCCGGGTAGACCTCGGCGTAGGCCCGGAAGGCCCCCAACTCCCCCTCCCCCAACGCCATGAAGACTTGTACCATGCTGTGAGCGTGCGTCCCTTTGGGCGGGAATCCCAGGGCGTGGGAGAGACCGACGTTGGAGGTGAAATCCGCGCCGCCGATGAGGGCCGCCCGCGCTCCGGCGTTAGCCCCCTTGCCCTGCGCCCGCCGCAGCCCGAACTCCAGCAGCAATCGGCCACGCCCGCTTTCGTGGATGCGGGAGGCTTTGGTGGCGATGAGAGTCTGATAATTGAGGTGGTTGAGCAGCGACGTTTCCAGCAACTGGGCCACCGCCAACGGCCCCTGCACGACGACGAGCGGGACGTTCGGATGCACCACGCGCCCCTCCGGGATAGCCCGCAGGGTGAGCGCGGCGAAGGAGCCGCTTTCCCGCAGCCAGTCCAGGAAGTCGGGGGCGAAGATCGGGCGGCCCGTGCGGGCGGTCTGGGAACGCAGGTACTCGATGTCCCGCTCCCGGAAGCGGGCCTCGGCCATCCAATCCAGCAGCCACTCCAGCCCGGCGTTGACGCAGTACCCGGCCTGGTGGGAGCCGTAGTTGGGGTAACTGCGGAAGAAATAGTCGAACTGGGCCATCCGCTCGTGGAGCCCCATCCGATAGTAGAGTTGGGCCATCGTCAACTGATACTGGTCGGTGAACAAGATGCCTTCAGCCGTCGCGCGGTCGGTCTCCTTCATCGTTGCCTCCTGAACCCTCAAAATTCAGTGCGACGCATTTCGGAAGTGCGCCGCACCCATCGTTCCGCGTCTCGCAACTCGCATTGTAGTTGCCGACGGGATTTTGTCAAGAGAGTGTGTTCACGATAAGAGGACGCCGCTCACTTGGTGAGTGTGCCCAATCGGACGGCGTCGGCTCCGTCGGGGGTGGTGAGGCGCGGGCCGCCGGGGAGGTACATTCCGGCGGAGAGGGTGTAGG
>JALWUZ010000726.1 GCA_027079895.1 Anaerolineae bacterium | reverse complement strand
GGCACAAGGCCCAGTTGTCGGCGATGAGTAGCGAAGTGCCCTACCCGGCCAAGGACACGAGTATCGAGATGCGCATGCGGCGGTGGGTGAAGAACGAGCACGTGGACGTGGAAGTCACCTATATGCCGTTTGCCCGTCAGATACTCGAGGCTCTGTCCTCCTCCGGCCCGCTGGTACTGGCGATGGACGGAAGCACCATCGGCCGTGGCTGTATGGTGTTGATGGTTGGCGTCATCTACCAGAAGAGGGCTCTGCCTGTGGCCTGGGTGGTGTACAAAGGCAAGAAAGGGCACACGACCGCCGCCCGGCACGTTGAAGTGCTCAAGAAGGTCTTGCCGCTGATTCCCGAAGAGGCCGAGGTAGTCCTCTTGGGTGACGCCGAGTACGACACGGTGGAGATGTTGGAGTGGGTGCTGAATGAAACCGATTGGTCTTTCGTTATGCGTACCGGCCCCAACATCCAATTCCGCAAGGGGAACTCCTGGCAAGCCATCTCCACCCTGACGCCATCACAAGCGGGGCGTATCAGGACCGCTCGTGACGCGAGATTCACCAAGACCGCGGCTTTGAAACTCAATGTGGTGGCTTGGTGGGGCCTGGATTACGAGACTCCGATCTTCTTGGTCACCAACCTCTCCAACGGCAGCCTGGCTTCCTGGTTCTACAAACGGAGGTTCAAAATCGAGACGTTCTTCTCCGACCAGAAGAGCCGGGGGTTCTACATCCACAAAAGCCACCTCTCCGACCCGGCCCGTCTCAGCCGTCTCCTGATTGCGGCCTGTCTGTCCTATGTCTGGATGATCGTCCTTGGCTTGCTCGTTGTTTCGCGAGGGCAGACGAGGCTCATTGGCCGCACCGACAGGATAGACAAGAGCATTTTCCGGCTTGGGTTGGATTGGCTCAGATACACCTTGAAACGAGAGTTACCTTTCGAGGTGTACCTGCTTTTTCAGTTGCCTCGGCCCTCACTTGCACTTGGAGATGGAAATGTACGGTAGAAAAAAAAGAAAAAGGTCACCTACACCAACCTCTTGATTTTCCAAATGAGATTGCGCTGCACCATACTGCCCAAAGAGAGGCCTCCAGTCTTTGCTCCGCGACAGGCTTTCGCTGTTCAGATCAGGATCTAGATGTACATAAGAGTGGCGGGAAAACCTGCCCTTTGAAAGTGATTCAACGATATTTCCCAAATTCTCCCCGTGGCAATGAATATCATCGTATGATATGCCGGGGTGGGGAGAAGGCTTAGGAAGCCAGCAAATTTGCCTCGAGGGAAGAATCAGGCTAGGAACTGGGCCATGCGAAGAATCGACTCCTTTACGGCTCAGAATAACTTTCATAATTCGCCTCCAAATGGATTAATCGCATCGCCTTTCACACGTTGTCTAACGCTTGTGCCGCCCGTTTGAGACTCAGAGCCAGTCGCCGCCGGTCGCCGTCCACGCCGATGACCCGCAAGGTGACGACTTGGCCCGGTTTCAGCACGTCGCGCGGGTGGTTGACGGGCGTTTCGTCCAGTTCCGAGACGTGGATGAGCCCCTCGATGCTGTCGTCGCCGACCATCCGGGCGAAGGCCCCCCACTTGGTCAACCGGGTGATGACTCCCTCGACCAGTTGCCCTTCCTGGTAACGCTCCTCGATCGTGGCCCAGGGGTCCGGTTGTAACCGCTTGAGGCTCAGTCCGACCCGCTGCCGTTCGCGGTCTACTTCCAGCACGTAGACTTCGATCTCCTGCCCAACCTGCACGACCTCGCGGGGGTTGGTGACCCGTTTCCAGGAGAGTTCGGAGATGTGTACCAGGCCGTCAATGCCGCCCAGGTCAACGAAGGCGCCGAAGTTGGTCAAGTTGGTCACGCGCCCGCGCCGTATGTCCCCCTCGTTCAGTTCCTGCAACAGTTTCTCCCGCCGACTGCGACGCTGTTCCCGCAAGGCGGCCCGTTCGGAGAGTATCAGGCGGTTGCGGTCGGGGTTCACCTCGATGATTTTGAGTTTTAGGGTGGTGCCGACCCAGTCCCGCCAGCGTTCGTTCTCGTTGGCCGGAGGGAAACTGCTCTTTCCTACCGGACGCGAGTTGTCCAACTGCGAGCCGGGCACGAAGCCGTGCAGGTTGCCGAGTTGCACGATGACCCCGCCCTTGTTGCAGTCAATGACCCGCCCCTCGACAGTCTGCTGCTCGTCGAACAGGCGGCGCATTCTGCTCCAATCGCGGGCCACGCGGGCGCGGGCGAGTGAGAGGATGATGTTGTCGTCGGCGTCTTCGGGGTTGAGGACGTAGACCATCACCCGGTCGCCCTCGCGGATGGCGGCCCGTTCGTCGGGAGGGAGGTGGGCCAGGTCGTAGTCGGGCACGATTCCCTCGCACTTGGCGCCCACGTCCACGATGACGTCGTTGTCCCCCACACGCACCACAATCCCAGGTACGATCTGCCCCCGCTTGAGGCGTTGGGAGGAGTACCGCTCCAGCATTTCCGCCAGGGAGGGTGTGTCCGAATCGTCCGGTGGGCTCTCTGCGGGTGTGAGCAGTCCAGCAGGCATAGGTGTTACTCCCCGTGATCTTCGGCGGCGGTCTCCACTGCTGCGCGGTTTCGGCGGCGGCGGCGTATCCAACGCCAGAGTCCGTAGAGGGGCGCCCCGATGATGACGGCCAACGGCACGATGGTGATGAAGAACCAGATGACGGCATCGGCCAGCGTTTGCAGGATGTGAATCAACGCCTGGAGCGCAGCCCGTGCCGTCCCCTCCGGCCGCCAGCCGCCGAACTCGACCGGCTGGGCCAGCGTGTCCGGTATCAGGGTGACGGTGATGGTCGCCATCGCCGCGGCCTGTTCCAGATATTGAATCCGGCCGGTGAGGGACTCAATCTCCTGCCGGAAGGAGACCAACTGGCGGTACACTTCCAGGATGTCGTCTACCTCACCCTCGGCCTGCCGCTTTTGGTACAGTTCCAGCAACTCCTGTTCGGCGGCTTGCAGGATCTTCAGCCGGGCGTTCAGGTCAACGTACTCCTCGGTCACGTCCTGGCCGGTGCGGGATTCCTGGCGCACTTCCAACGCCAGCCCCCGCAGACGGTTCATAGCCGTGTCCAACTGGTCGGCGGGGACGCGCAGGACGACGGAGGCCCGGCTACCCTCGGCGTACTCCTGGGTGTTGGACGAGGAGACGTACCCCCCCAGTTCCTCCGCCAGCGACTCCACCTCCGCCAGAGCGCGGTCGGTGTCCTGGACGACGAGGGTCATGTCGGCGTCGTAGATGATGAGTCGCTCGGTCGTGGCCTGGGACGAGACGGAGGACAGTTCCCGTGCCGCGCCGCCGCCGGATTCGTCCCAGACGGGCGCGGCTCCGGCCGTCGCCATCACCGGGACTTCCGGCATGGCTGCTTCGGGTGCGATGCTGTAGGGCCCCGCATATTCCGCGCTCCGCTCGGTCGCCGCGAGGGAGAGAATCGCCAGGATGATGATCGGTATCAGGCTGCCGATGAGCAGCGACGGGAGTACCACCCGCCAGGGAAGACGGCGCAGCCAGCGTAGGTTCATCTGCCAACCTCCAATCGCTCGATGAGCCGCCAGGGCAGCCCGCGAGCCCGCATACGTTCCTGAGTGATTTGGATCGGGTAGGCGACGCGGTGAAATTCCCAGGTCATCGCCTCGGTGTCCAGCAGGGCGTAACTGGCGCGGGGGTCGCCATCGCGCGGCTGGCCCACACTGCCGGGGTTGATAATCAGCCGGTGGGGGTTGAGCGGCACGGGGTCGGCGGAGGGCAGCAGCATCGCGCAGTGCTGTTCCTCTTCCTCCAGCCGGAAGATGATGGGGACGTGAGTGTGTCCGACCAGGCAGACTCGACCGTCGAAGTAGGAGAAGTTGGCGTAAGCCTGCTTGGGGTCGAGCAGATACTCCCAGATCGGTTCACGGGGGCTGGCGTGCGCCAGGTAGAACCCTTCCCGCTCCATGTGGGAGGGGAGGGAGGCCAGGTACTCGAACGAGGAGGCCTTCAATTCGGACTGGGTCCACAGGTTGGCATAGCGGGCATCGCGGTTGAAGGTGCGCAGGTCCAGATTGCCCAGCGCGGCCTGGTCGTGATTGCCGGCCAGGCTGACGTGGGGAAACTCCTGAATGCGCTCGATGCACTCGTTGGGGTCGGGCCCGTAGCCCACCAAGTCGCCCAGACACCAGATTTCGTCGAAGGCCGGGGCGTCGGAGAGGACGGTTTCCAGGGCCACCAGGTTGGCGTGGACATCGGAGATAATCAGGTAACGCACGGCTGCACTCCCGGAAAATTTGCGGTATTATATATCACTTCGCCGCTTTGCGCTAGCATTGCGTCGGCGGGAGGGGGCTACTTATCCATTATCTCCGCCGGCCGGGTAGGCGATGGCAACGCCATCGCCTACCCCTTTGAAAATCCCTATCGGCGGGAGGGGGGCTACTTTTCCATTATCTCCGCCAGTTCGACTAACTCCGGGCTGGGCTGCTTGTCGAAGGCGACGGCTTCCTCCAACGGGGTCAGGGTGATGGTGCTCCTGACCCAGCCGACGATGTTCCCGCCTCCGCCGCTGATAAGGGCTTTGACGGCGGCGGCACCCAGCCGGGTTGCCAGCAATCGGTCGAACGCGCTGGCGGCTCCGCCCCGTTGGACGTGCCCCAACTGCGTCACCCGCACCGAAAACCCCAGTTCCTCCTGCCGCTCCACCAGTTGACGGGCTAACGCCTGCGTCCCCGGCCGCCATCCCTCGGCGACGATGATCAGGCAGTGGGACTTGCCCCGGACGTAGGCGTCCTCGATGGTGTGGCAGATTTCCTCGAACTTGGTCTCCACCTCCGGGATGAGTACCATCTCCGCGCCCCCGGCGATGCCGCTGACCAACGCCAGGTAGCCGGAGTTGCGCCCCATCGTCTCGACGAGGAAGGCCCGGTTGTGGGACGAGGCGGTGTCCTTGATTTTGTCCACCGCGTCGAGGATGGTGTTCAGGGCGGTGTCCACGCCGATGGAGATGTCGGTGCCGTTGACGTCGTTGTCAATGGTGCTGGGGATGCCGACGACCGGGAAGCCGGCCCGCCACAGTTCCAACGCGCCGGTCAGCGATCCGTTCCCCCCGATGACTACCAGCCCTTCGATGCCGAACCGGTTGAGCGTGCGCAGCGCGTCCCGCCTCCCGCGCGGCTTGTAGAACTCCGGGCAGCGGGCGGTACCAAGGATGGTACCGCCCCGGCCGATGATTCCGCCGACGGAGCGGGCGGTCATCTCTTCCACTTCGCCGCTGAGAAGGCCGGTGTAGCCCCGCCGGATGCCCATCACTTCCAGGCCGTGATGGATCCCGGCCCGCACCACCGCGCGGATGCAGGGGTTGAGGCCGGGGTTGTCGCCTCCGCTGGTGAGGACGCCGATTCTCTTCACCTTGCACCGCCTTTAGTACAGGAACATCGGTTTGCTCAAGACGTGCCAGACTTTCGGGCGGTAACTGTCCACGTCGTAGAGGGCCCGCACGTCCACGTGTTTGACTCCCAGGACGGGGGATTCCGCGCTCACGTCGGTGTAGCGGCCATCCCGCAGGGCGACCATGCGCCCCGTCTTGCCGATGGCGAGCAGGTCCATCGCGGTGTTGGCGTAGTTGACCGCCACCATCACGTCGAGGGCGTCCGGCGCACCGGAACGCATGAGGTAGGCCAACTCCTGGCACATCGTCTTGACGCCGGTGAGTTCCTCCAACTTCTTGGCCGTCACCGCGCCGATGCCGCCCAGTTTCTTGTGGCCGTAGGAGTCGGCGACGCCGGTCTGCACCACCTCGCCGCCGATCTCCCGCGCTCCCTCGGAGATGGTCATCATCGCGTAGTGGCTGGGGTTCGCCTCCCGGTCCCGCAGCAGTAACTCCGCCAGTTTCTCGATGTCGAAGGGCACTTCGGAGATGATAGCCCGGTCCACGCCGGAGAGGTAGGCGGAGATGAGGGAGGTCTCGCCGGAGTGCCGCCCGAACAGTTCGACGACGCCAATCCGCTCGTGGGAGCCGGCGGTGGAGCGCAGTTGATGGATGAACTGCACGCTGCGGGTGATGGCGGTCGAGAAGCCGATGCAGAAGTCGGTGCCGAAGACGTCGTTGTCCATCGTCTTGGGGATGCTGATGATGGGGAACCCCTCGCGGTGGATTCGCGCTCCGTACCCCAGGGTGTCCTCCCCGCCGATGGGGATGAGCACGTCAATTTTCAGGTCTTCCAGGGCCCGGAGGACGTGGTCGGTGAAGTCGAGGGGCTGGTCAGGGTCTAACTCCCCCTCCGGCAGCAGGAAGTCCGGGGCCTGGCGCGGCAGTACCCGGCCGGGATTGGTGCGGGAGGTGTGCAGGAACGTCCCGCCGGTGCGGTCAATGGTGCGCACCTTGAGTTTGTCGAGGGACATCGTGCAGCGGTCGCGCGATTCGGGGTCGTCGGGGTTGTAGAACAGGAGTCCCTGCCAGCCGCGCCGAATGCCGACCGGCTCATGTCCTTCGTCCACCGCGCGGTAGACCAACGCTTTGATACAGGGGTTCAGGCCGGGGACGTCGCCCCCGCCGGTCAGGATACCGATTCTCATTGTGCTCCTCCTTGTCTGATGTGTTGTAGGATTTGCTCGTGGATGTGTCCGTTGGATGCGACGATCTGCTCGCCGGAGAGACAGTCCGGCTCGCCGTCGAAGTCGGTCGCCCGCCCGCCGGCCTCGCGCACCAGCAGGATGCCGGCCGCCACGTCCCAGGGCGCAAGCCGAATCTCCCAGAAGCCGTCGAATCTCCCGGCGGCGACGTAGGCCAGGTCCAGGGCGGCGGCTCCTCCGCGTCGCACTCCCAGCGAGTGCCGCACGAGTCGGTCCAGACGGGCGACGTTGTTGTCCGCAGCGGTGCGCCGGTCGTAGGGGAAGCCGGTCGCCAGGAAGGCCCGGTCGAGGGTCTCCACCGGAGAGACGTGCATCGGCTGCCCATCCAAGAACGCGCCTCCCCCGGCGGTGGCGGCGAAGGTCTCCCCGTGCAACGGGTCGTGGACTACGCCGACGACCGGCCGTCCGTCCTCGACCATAGCTATCGAGACGCAGAGCAGGGGGAAGCCGTGGGCGAAGTTGTTGGTGCCGTCCAGCGGGTCAATCACCCAGATGGGCGGGCCGGACCGGCGATAGTCGTCGCCGCCGCTCTCCTCCGCCAGGATGCGGTGGTCGGGGAAGAACTCCCGCAGGCGGGAGACGATGATGGCTTCGGAGGCGGTGTCGGTTTCGGTGACGGGGTTCACTTCTCCCTTGAAGCCCACGTGACTCAAGGCGGTGCGCGGGAAGGCCCGGCGTATCACGGCCCCGGCCTCGTGGGCGGTCGAGATGGCGATGGATAGGATTTGTTCGTAGTTCATCGTGGGTCTCAGGAAAACTGCCGGATGGCCTTCTCTATCCCGGCCACCAGGCGGTCAACCTCCTCCTTCAGAGTGTAGAGATAGAAACTGGCCCGTGTGGTGGCGGTCAGGCCCAGTTTGCGGTGCAACGGCTGGGCGCAGTGGTGCCCGGCACGGACGGCGACTCCTTCCCAATCGAGGATTTGGGCCATGTCGTGGGGGTGGACGCGGTCAACGGTGAAGGAGACCAGGCCGCAGCGGTGCTCCGCCGGCGGGCCGACGATGTGGACGCCGGGGACCGCGCTCATCCGTTCCAGGGCGTAGGCGGCCAGTTCCCGCTCGTGGGCCGCGATGGCCTCTATCCCGACCGCGTTCAGGTAATCCACCGCCGCGCCCAGCCCGACTGCCTCGACGATGGCCGGCGTGCCGGCCTCGAAGCGGGCCGGCACCTCGTCCCAGGTGGAGTGGGTCAGTTCCACCCGGCGGATCATCCCCCCGCCGGTGAGGAACGGGGGCATGCTGTCCAGCAATTCCTGACGCCCGTAGAGCACGCCGACGCCGGTCGGGCCGCACATCTTGTGGCCGGAGAAGGCCAGGAAGTCGCAGTCCCAGGCGGTCACGTCCACCGGCAGATGGGGGACCCCCTGGGCGGTGTCCACCAGCACTTTGGCCTGGGGAGCCAGTTTCCGCACCCGCGCGATGACCTCTTCCACCGGATTGACCGTCCCCAGGACGTTGGAGACGTGGGCGAATGTGACCAGTTTGACGTTCTCTTGGAGCAGGCCGTCCAGCGCGTCGAGGTCGAGGTAGCCCTCGTCGGTGATGGGGATGAAGGCCAGTTCCGCGCCGGTCGCCTGGGCCAGCATTTGCCAGGGCACCAGGTTGCTGTGATGTTCCATCTCGGTGGCGATGATTCGGTCGCCCGCGCCGATGTTGTCCCGTCCCCAGGAGTAGGCCACCAAGTTGATGGCCTCCGTCGTGTTCCGGGTGAAAATCACGCTGCGCGGCGAAGGGGCGTTGATGAAGGCGGCGACTTTGCTCCGCGCTTGCTCGTAGGCGGCGGTCGCCTCCTCGCTCAACACGTACACGCCACGGTGGATGTTGGCGTAGCGGGCCTGATAGAACTGATCCATTGCCTCCACGACCTGCCGGGGGCGTTGGGAGGAGGCCGCGCTGTCCAGATAGGCCAGGGGTTTGCCGTGCATTTCCTGGGCCAGGATGGGGAAATCCGCCCTCAACGAGAGGGAATCCAGTACGGTCGTGCCGCTCACTTTACACCTCCACGATTGTGCTTCTGATGGGCGGGAGGTTCGTCACCCCCGCTATGAACAGCCGTTTGCCCCCGTGAGAGGGGTGGCGGATGTAGGGCGCGTCCACTCCGAGGCGTGCCAGTGCCCGTTGCGCCACCCTCCCGACGGCGTAGGGGCGTGCCGCCGGGAACAGTCCCAGAAATCGCTCCAACACCGGCAGGCCGTCGTCCAACTGACGGCCTGGGGGGCGGTTGGAAAGCGGCTTGTCGCCGAAGGGATGCCAGGGGAAGGCGTTCCACAGGACGCAGTCGGTGCGCTCGCCCAGTGCGCCCCAGACGATGCGGGCCGACATTTCCACCCACAGGTCGCCGTCCGCGCTGCTGCGGGCGAGTCCCCGCCCGACGGCCCAGGGCAGCGGCTCCGGGCCGACTAACTGCGCTTCGCAGGTGAACGGGATGCCGGAAAAGCGACATCCGGCGTAACCGGCGGCCTCGCCAATCAGGATGTACCGGGCGTCGGCGAAGGTTTCCAGGTAGCGGCGCAGGTTGCGTCGGCGGATCTCTGCTCCGCCGGGCCGGTCGAGGGATGGCACCTCGTCGCGGTATTGGTTGAATACCCCGTCGCCTTCGTAGGCTGTCAGGGCGTCGAGCAGGCGGTCAATGTCGTCCATCGGTAACATCAGAGGCGCAGCGTCGTCGGCCGCTGTACGCAGGTTAGCCGGCGACTTGGTAGAAAATCAAGTACATCAACCAGCCGATAAAAAATGCACCGTAACTCACAGCGTGGAATTTAATCAGGAAGTTCCCATCCACACTGCCTATGTCTTTTTGGTGCAGACGATAGGCTATGAGACTAGCCATTGACCCGATTAGACTCCCATATCCTCCAACGCTCACACCCCACAATAAGGCTCTCCATCTATCCGTGAAATCTGCCACCAGCAGAGCAGCAGGAACGTTGCTAATCGCCTGGCTTAGCAAGGATGAGAGCAAGAAGACGTGGTGTGAGTGTGCAAGTCTGGGGGCTAAAAGGACTTTCAAGTTGTCTGTAAATCCGAAGAAGACAGCGAAGGTAGCCAACAATGGGTAATCGGCGTGAATTTTGCCACGCTCTACAATGAAAATACCCAACAGAACGACTATCCCCAACCAAAGAGGCAGCACCTGAACGATGCACAAGATGAATATGACCAAAGCCACGAGATAGATGTAAGCCAGTTTGTCAAGTCTTATCGTCTCTGTTTGTGGTAAGGTGCGCCGACCACGTATACGGTACGAAACGGCAATCCCCATCAACAGAAGCAATGCCAGAAACGACAGCGAAAATGGCAAGATGGCCTTTACGAACTGCCAAAATGGTATGCCATAATGCCAGTACACGAACAAGTTTTGCGGATTACCGAATGGCGATAACGTGGAGCCAGCATTTGCCGCCAACGCTTCTAGAATTACTACCCACTCTTCGCCGGAGATGTTGAGGGCCAGGGTCACGGGCACAATGGACAGGACTGCGACATCGTTGGTCACGATCATAGAGAAGAAAAAAGTGATCAGGAGTAATCTGACCGGTAAGAAACGCCCATCTTCCATCCTGAGGGCCACTTTCGACAAGACACGATGCTTTTGTAAGCCGTTCACTATTGCGAATAGTACAAACAGTGTGTACAGGGTTGTGAAGTCTGAGAAATCATAGGTCGGAATCCGCCGCAGGTATAGCGAAGTCGCTAGCAACCCTAAGATGGACACTACGAGGAGCCATTCCTCCTTAACGAAGCGATGCCACGTAGATTCTTGCATAGTATGGCTCTGGCTAACGTTACCCTGTCGCAATGAAGACCGGCCGGACGGTGACGCCGCTTTCCTCGTCCACGTAGGCCACTTCGTACTGGGCGCGGTTCTCGTCGTCAATCTCCTCGACGAAGAAGGCGAGGGTGATCTCCTCCAATCCCAGGCCGCGCCCGTACCGCGCTGCCTGGCGCAACGCCCGCCGGGATTCGTAAGCGTCCACGTAACTCTTGACTTCCAGACCGTACATCCGCCCCGCGTACCGAATCAGCAGGTCTAACTTCCCGTTCCCCGTGGGAAACTCCGGGATTACCTGCCCGCGACGGTGTTCGAGGAAGTCGAAGAGGTAGCGATACAGGTTGAAGTGGTACACAGCCTCGAAGGGGCGCAGGTCGGAACGGCGGGGGACGTCTTGGAATAGCCACTCGTGGTTCTCGTGCAGGTACTGCTCGTACCGGCGGAGGAGGTTGGGGAGGTTCAGACTGTCCTCGGTTATGATGTGGCTCAAGTCCTCGAAGGGGCGGTAAAGCCGTCCGGTGTCGGGGAACGCTTCCCGCGCGAAGTAGTTGAACAGTCGTTTCTGGACGAAGGGGCTGGCGAAGCGGACGTAGTAGCGTCCGTCGTCCGCGATTTCGGTGTCTATCACG
>JALWUZ010000725.1 GCA_027079895.1 Anaerolineae bacterium | reverse complement strand
TGCTTGACCGGGGTTCCGGTCAGCAGAGAATGGAACTCATCGATCACCAGCATCCGAACATGGCAATACCGCATGAGATGGATCAACTGGTATCGCATCTTCGCCACCGGGTCGGTGGCCCGGTATGGGGTCATGAACCGCTCCAGGATGGAAATGTACAACCCCTTCTCATCCGGCTTGGGCGGAGCCTCCGCCAGCACCACGGGGATGCGCGGCTCACCATCCTTCTCATCCACGCGGGACTGGCCATGAACCTGGGCGAAGCGGCGAACCAGGGTGGTCTTGCCGTTGTTCGGCTCCCCGACAATCAACAGATTGAACATCCGCGGGCGATAGGGCATCTCCAGCAAATCGTTCATTCGTTCAATGATTTTGTCCGCTTGCGGATACCCCAGCCAACGGGGCTCATACAGGAACTGGATACGTTCCTCGTCGGGCAATCCCGCGACATGCCGAAAATTCTGATGAATATGGCCAAGTTGTATTTCCATCATTCGATCACTCCAAGAGGTTCGTCAACCTGGAAGATATCGTCATCTACTTCCGGTGCTTGGTTGGCCGTTTCCGCTTCGGCCGGCCTGCGCTCGATAGTGGCGGCCCGGGCACGATGATCCCGGCTCCTCTGGAGACTGCGCCGAGCCTTCCGGGTACGAGTCGCCGATTCCCGTGTCCGTTCACGCAACTCCTCGAGGGAATCCAGGATGCGCCGTTCGTCCACTGTACTCATGCCTTCCTCCCGCGCCCGCTCACGCGCCTTCTGGTACTCCCATAGACTCATCGGCGGCAGGGCCTGGTTGGCGAAAGGCACCCGGAAATACTGGCGCAGCTCGGGATCGAAGAACCAGACCAGGCTGATGTCGCGCGGATCACGACGGAAACTGAACTTGCGCTTGGACTTCGGGTGGTCTGGATCCAGGGCGCCGATCCAGGGGCGAAGCACGTCGGCATAGTACGACAACCCCTCGATGGTCACGCCGTTCGGCTGGATGGTGCGCTGGTAACGGGGCAGGAAATCCAGCAGGAACGTCTCCCGGTCATTCGGCATCCGGGGCAGTCCCCGGCCCTCGTCCCCATCAGCGCCAAACACGCCGATCTCCCACTTCTTGAGCGGAGGCATGCCGATACTCGAATGGACGCGCTTGTGATACACCTTGCAGATCAGGGTCGCCAGCCAGGCCTCGAACTCCCCGAGGGTCATGACCGCGTGCTTGTCGGACTGGTACTCGCCTCGCTCCTGGACCGACGAGAAGGTGGTGCCCGGCAAGTCATGGATCTCCTTGAGCAGGGTGCCCAGCATGCGCTCGATGTGCCCCCCGAACCGGGGTTGCCGCACGGGGCGGTACTCCAGGTGGATGCCGTGCATCGCGCAGGCATCGCGGAAGGTCGACGAACGGAACTCCGGGCCATTGTCCACATGGATCGTATCCATCAGGCCGCAAACCGGCCATTCCAGGCCGCCCAAGCCCCGGCCCGTCAGCCAATCGTCCTTCGGCAACACCGAATGGGCCACGCACAGGGCCACCGAAGTCACCGAAGGGGCATCGAACGAGACATGAAAACCCGCCACGGCGCGGGAGTAGACATCCATCGCCAGCGTGACCCAGGGCCTCCCGATCGGCAGTCGGTGCTCGTCGTCCACCAACACGATATCGACCGGCGTGTGGTCGATCTGCACATAGGCGAAGGGATAGTCCGCGCCCGGGAACGACCCGGGAGCGGGCCGGTATCGCTCCTCGGCCTCCTTGCGCCTTCCCCGTCGCCGGAGGCGTTCGCGGGGATGGATCGCATGGACACGGGAACGGATGGTGTTGGCATGAGGCGGCTCCAGGCCGGCATTCAGGCAACGCCTGCGTACCTCCAGCACCACCTTCTGCACCGGCGCGCGCTGGCGGGTCAGGTACACCTCCTCGATCACCTGCTCGATGATCGACTCGACCTCGAGCGGCAGGCGCTTCTCCCCGCGCCGTCGACCGCGCTTTCGCGGCAGCAAGGCCTCCAGGGTGCCAATGGCCTCGTAACGGCGAAGCCATCGATACAGGGTGGTGAAATGAACCTCCATCTCGCGAGCGCGGCGCTCGACCTCCTTCCGGCCCGAGGCCCTGTGCAGCAAGGGACGGATCGCCTCCAGGCGGAAGCGCGCGGCCTCCAGGTCGAGCTCGTTGATCTCCTCCAGCTCCTCGAAGGACCCAAGCTCCGGATCGACCGGAGCCAAATCGTCGACCTGCAACACCTTGAAGTTCCCCGTGACCAGATCCTGGCCGATCACCGTCTTGTAATCCTCGACACCCCGGATCTCGAACAATCGGCCACCGTACATCACCCGCGCGCCGATGGAGAGATCGAGTACCTGTCGGTTGGGCTTACTCATCGTCGGCCACCCATACCACGGAACTGTTGGACAAGGGCTCGAACAGGTCGCACTCAAGCCTCCCCGTGGCGACCAGGTGCCATGCGGCCGTGATCCCATGCCCCTTGCCGTAGGGTCCCCATTTCGAGAAACAGCAGGCATCCACCAGCTTGCGCACGGGCATGCACCCGAGTTTACGGGACGCCTCGAGCAGCCAATCGGCCAGGACCGGATCCACGCCGCTCCTGCGGTATCGGGCCAGGAAACGCATGTTCTTCCAGATCGGATCCCGAATGCGATCCTCGTGCATGAGACGGAACACCAGGCCATTCTCCAGGCAGTAGCGCGTTGCCGCGCGGAACCGCGGCTTCCACTCTCCGAGATGACGGGCCAGCAACGCCTTCGGCTTGACCTCGACCAGCTCCGAGGGCAGATACCGGCCATAGCCGGGCAGGGATCCGTGCTGACGGTAATGAACCAGGTAATCGGGGGTATAGGGATATTCCCGGCCCTGGACGCGATAATGGATGGTGACCGGCTGGGAAATCACATCGAGGACGGACCGAACGGCCTCCATGCGGATCAGGAAATCACGCTCCAGCGTGGACTCGTAGGGGATGGGGACTTCCCCCCGGAAGAGATGGATACCGGAAACGCTCTGCCGGGTCATGCCCACCTTCCGCCGGGGTGGTCCATCGGAAACTTTGTAGCTGGTATAGGTATTCAAAACACCCTCCGTAGCGCCTATTACTGTGTAAATGTAGCAATAAACAATAGGATAATAGTGCTCAACCCATTGGAATTACGCCCCCAGTGTAGCGCATTTTGGAGGAAATGACAGCGGCGCACAGGCCCGTCCCGGCGAGATTTCCCTCGCCCACAACGGCGTACTGTTCCTCGACGAACTGACCGAGTTCGACCGCAAGACCCTGGAAGTGCTGCGCGAGCCGCTGGAAACCGGAGAGATCCACGTCTCCCGCGCCGCGCGCCAGGAAACCTACCC
>JALWUZ010000724.1:409-3353 GCA_027079895.1 Anaerolineae bacterium | reverse complement strand
TCCCCACCGCCCGCCCGGTCGGCTCCCCCACGCCGACGGGGCCCGTGTTCTACACCGTCCAGCCGGGGGACACGCTCCTCGCCATCGCCAGGGCCTACGGCGTGACGCTGGAGGCTCTGATGGAGGCGAACGGAATCACCGACCCCAACCTGCTCCACGTCGGCCAGACGCTGGTCATCCCGACGGGACCGCTGCCCACCGCCACCGCGTCCCCTGTGCCCGCGCCGGAGGAGGATGTCCCCACGCCGTTGCCGACGCTCACCCCCTCCGGCCCGCCGCAGGTCGAGATCGGTCAGGTGCTCGGCTCCGGCGACCTGGCGATGGAGATGGTCGTGGTGCGCAATCGGGGCGGGATGGTCAACCTGGAGGGCTGGACGCTCTCCAACGCGACGGGCAACGTGTTCATCTTCCCCGCGCTCACCCTCTTCCCGGACACCCAGGTGCGCGTCCACTCGGCGGCGGGCGAGTCCACCCCGTCCGACCTCTACTGGGGGCGCACGTCACCGGCGTGGAGCGGCGGCGAGTTGCTCACCCTGAGCGACCGGAGCGGCGCCGTCGTGGATACCTACGTCGTGCCGTAGATGTGGGCCCCCAGGCGGCGCAGTTTCTCCTCCACCTGCTCGTACCCCCGGTTGATCTGACGGATGTTGCGGATGACGCTCCGGCCCTCGGCGCACAGGGCGGCGATGAGCAGGGCCATTCCGGCCCGGATGTCGGGGCTTTCCATCTCGTCGCCGTGCAGCCGGGAGGGGCCCTGCACCACGCAGCGATGCGGGTCGCAGAGGATGATGCGGGCTCCCATCGCGATCAACTTGTCCACCCAGTAGAGGCGGCTTTCGAACATTTTTTCGTGGATGAGCACCAGGCCGTCGGACTGGGAGGCCAGCACGACGGCGATGCTCATCAGGTCGGCGGGGAAGGCGGGCCAGGGGGCGTCGTAGATGGACGGGATGGCGCCGCCGACGTCCGGCGTGATGGTCAGGGGCTGTTCCGCCGGGACGAAGACATCCCGTCCGCGCACCTCGAAGCGCACCCCCAGCCGCTCGAAGACCAGGCCGACCATGCGCAGGTACTCCGGCCCGGCCTCTTTGATGAGCAATTCCCCGCCGGTGACGGCCGCCAGCGCGATGTAACTCCCCACCTCCACGTAGTCCGGGCCGATGGTGTATTCCCCGCCGTGCAGCCGTTCGATGCCCTGGATGGTGAGGGTGTTGGTGCCGATGCCGCTGATCTGCGCTCCCAGGGTGTTCAGCATGCGGCAGAGGTCTTGGACGTGCGGCTCGCAGGCGGCGTTGCGGATGACGGTCGTCCCCTGGGCGAGGACGGCGGCCATGACGGCGTTTTCGGTGGCGGTGACGCTGGCCTCGTCCAGCAGAACGTCGCAGCCGCGCAGACGCGGCCCGGAGAGGCGGAACATCCCGTCGGCGTCCACCTCCGCTCCCAGCGCGGAGAGGGCCATAAAGTGAGTGTCCAGCCGGCGGCGGCCAATGACATCGCCGCCGGGACGGGCTAAGTGTACCTCCCCCATCCGGGCCAGCATCGGCCCGGCCAGGGTGATGGAGCCGCGAATGCGCCCGAACAGGTCGCGGTTCAACTCCGCCGTGCGCACCTGCTGGGCGTGCAACCGCCAGGTGTGGGCGTCCAGCCGCTCCACCGTGACCCCCGCGTCGGCCAGCAGGGCCGCCATCGTCGCCACGTCGCCGATGTCGGGGATGTTGCGGAGGACGATTGGCTCGTCGCTCAACAGGCAAGCGGCCAGGGCCGGAAGGGCGGCGTTCTTGTTGCCGCCGGGGGTGATGGTGCCGGAGAGGGGATGTCCCCCCTCGATGACGAATTTCTCCATAGACGCACGCTCGCTTTCCACGTCGCCGCCGGGCCTGACGACCCGGCGGCGGCACAGTGCTTTTTGATTTTCGTTTCCTCAGTCTGTCGGGCGGTAGCGCACGACGACCGGGTCCCCCGGACGCAGCCCCAGGCGGGCCGCGCCATCCCCCTCGCGGACGGCGATTTCAAGGTATCCCTCACTGCCGACCAGGGCCAGCACCGCTCCCCGCTCGACCGCGGAGTAGGTGCGGTGGACACCGACGATCTCCCGGCCGGCGGCCTCCACCGTCACCTGGGAGGCGGTCAGGTGCACCGAGGTATCGGAGGGGGAGAAGGCGGGTTCCAACACCAGGTCATCCCCCTGCCCTTGCCAGAGGAGCAAGCCGATGCTGGTGATCACGTTGCCGAAACGGTCGGTGTGGAGCACCTCCCCGGTGATGACCGGGGGCGCGATTTCCAGGCGCGGCGGAGGGAACAGCACCGGGTCGTCCACGCGGGGGCCGAGGTCGGAGAGGGGGACGCCGGCGGCCAGGTGAGCCGCCGCCGGGGAGAAGATGTCCCGCCCGTGGAAGGTGTGGCTGATGCTGGGGAGTCGGTAGCGCGGGTTGGCGAGTTCCACGACCTCCACTTCTTTCTCGCGGGCGACGATGTAACTGAAGACGCCGTTATCGGGCCCGACGAAGAGCCCGGCCGGAGTGCGGAGGGCGATCGGTCGCCGCGCACTGCCGACGCCGGGGTCAACGACGACGAGGTGGACGGTGTGGGGCGGGAAGAACGGGTAGGCGGTGAAGAGTACGTAGGCCGCCTGGCGGACGTTCTGCGGTTCGATGAGGTGGGAGATGTCCACCAATTGAGCCTGAGGCACAATGCCGAGGATGACCCCTTTCATCGTGCCGACGTAGCCGTCGGCGGTGCCGAAGTCGGTCATCAGGGTGACGATGGGGATCGGTTTGTTCATAGTGGCGGTATTCTACAGGCAAGCGGTGAAGTCGTCAAGGCTCACGCCGCGCCGTCGCACTGCGACCTGCGGATGAGGTTTTGACAGGGCCTGTGTTTTAGAGTATATTTGCCCAAAATCATCCCGGAGGTTGACGATGAAAGATATGGGTATGTCTATGAA
>JALWUZ010000724.1:0-399 GCA_027079895.1 Anaerolineae bacterium | reverse complement strand
ACCATCTGACCGTCCGCGAACGGCGACGAAATCCACTAGGGCTTTTCAAGGTCCCTTACGCTTACGGTCAAAGGGGTAGGCGATGGCACTGCCATCGCCTACCCCGCAGAGACGAAATCTAAACGGGCGAGCGTATCACATTAGGGACATACAGGTGGCCGAAATCGGCTCTGGGCTTCGTAAAGCGGTCGAAAAAGGGGGCTGGGTGTGCCCATAATGGATTTGAGTCAACCGGCGAAATCGGATACAATGTACCCGATCTCCTTCCGACGAGGTGGACTCCTATGCATCGTATCACCAAACCCCCGCTTGTTCGGCCGGTTCAGGTTCGCCTGCACGTCCTGGTGGTGTTCAGTATCCTCGTCCTGACCGTCCTCGGCCACATGCCCGAAAGTCAGG
>JALWUZ010000723.1 GCA_027079895.1 Anaerolineae bacterium | reverse complement strand
AGTTCGCCTTGATACGGCGGCTGTACGAGCGGGGGTACGAGAAGGAAGACGTCCGCAAACTTTTCCGGTTCATAGACTGGCTGATGCGGCTGCCGGATGAAGCGGAGCAGGAGTTGTGGGAGAAGGTGCGGCAGTACGAGGAGGTGAAGCAAATGCCATACGTGACCAGTGTCGAACGAATCGGCTTCAAGAAGGGGTTCCAGGAAGGCAAAACGTTTGGCTTCCAAGAGGGCAAAACGCTTGGTCTTCGAGAAGGGATGCTGGACGGGGTCGAGTTGGTGCTGCGGTGGCGGTTCGGCGAGGAGGGCATGCGCCTGATGCCGAAATTGCGGCGAATCGAAGATGTGGAAAGGTTACGCCACATCAAGGATTTGCTGACGGCCCCCGACACGACATTGGACGGCCTCCGGCACGCCATCGCCGCTTACCGACCGGACGACCGCCGGGCGGATGCGCCGGTTCAATGACGAGAGCGCACGACGTCACCGAAGCGGCCAGCCTTTCAGAGACGGGCTCTCCTTGTGCTTCGTGCCACTCTGGGCTTCATCTTCGCGCGATGGCCGAGTGACGGTGGCAGTGAGAGACCTCGTCCTGGAACAGAAGCCGTGAACACACCGGAAGGAGGTCTCGATGGAGAGCGAAATTCACACCGACTACGACGGGGCGTGGAAGGAGGCGTTGGAGCGGTACTTCGAGGAGTTCGTCGCGTTCGCCTCGCCCATCGCCTACGCCGAGATAGACTGGGAACAGGGGTACAAGTTTCTGGACAAGGAGTTGCAGCAGATCTCCCCGGAGTCGGAGACCGGCCAGCGGCGGGCGGACAAACTGGTCAAGGTCTGGCGGCGGGACGGGGGCGAGGCGTGGGTGCTGGTTCACGTGGAGGTGCAGAGCCAGGAGGAGGCGGCGTTTGCCGAGCGGATGTACGTCTACAACTACCGCATTTTCGACCGGTATCGGCGGCGGGTGGCGAGTCTGGCGGTGCTGGGGGACGAGCGTCCGACGTGGCGGCCGTCTCGCTACGAGCGGGAGTTATGGGGCTGTCGGACGGTGTTCGAGTTTCCGGTGGTCAAGTTGGCAGACTATCGGGAGCGGTGGGAGGAGTTGGAGGGGAGCGACAATCCGTTTGCCGTGGTGGTGATGGCCCATCTGAAGTCCCAGGAGACGCGCCACGACGAGGAGGGGCGGAAAGCGTGGAAGTTCGCCTTGATACGGCGGCTGTACGAGCGGGGGTACGAGAAGGAAGACGTCCGCAAACTTTTCCGGTTCATAGACTGGCTGATGCGGCTGCCGGATGAAGCGGAGCAGGAGTTGTGGGAGAAGGTACGGCAGTACGAGGAGGTGAAGCAAATGCCATACGTGACCAGTGTCGAGCGAATCGGCTTCAAGAAGGGGTTCCAGGAAGGCAAAACGTTTGGCTTCCAAGAAGGCAAGACGCTTGGCTTCCAAGAAGGCAAGACGCTCGGCCTTCGGGAAGGGATACTGGACGGGGTCGAGTTGGTGCTGCGGTGGCGGTTCGGTGAGGAAGGTATGCGCCTGATGCCGAAGTTGCGGCGAATCGAGGACGTGGAAAGGTTACGCCACATCAAAGATTTGCTGACGGCTCCCGACACGACATTGGACGGCCTCCGGCACGCCATCGCCGCTTACCGACCGGACGACCGCCGGGCGGATGCGCCGGCCCAATGACAGGGACGGTCTATCTCAAGCGCAAGCGGGCCCGTCCGGTGTTGCAACGCCACCCCTGGATCTTCTCCGGGGCGGTGGAGCGCGTCACGGGCGGTCCGGCGGACGGCGACCTCGTTGACGTGCGAGACGCCGGGGGCAATTGGCTGGCGCGGGGCACGTTCAACCGCCGTTCCCAAATCCGGGTGCGTCTGCTGACATGGCGACAAGACGAGGCCATTGACGGTTCTTTCTGGCGGCGACGGCTGGCTCAGGCCGTCGCCGCTCGACGTCTCCTGGCCGCCGACCCCGCCACGACCACCTACCGCCTGGTACACGCCGAGTCCGACTTCCTGCCGGGGCTGATTGTGGATCGGTACGGGGAGTGGCTGGTGGTGCAGTTCCTCACCCTGGGCGTCGAGCGTCGCCGGGACGCGCTGACGGCCGCGTTGCTGAACGTGGTGGACGGCGTCCGCGGTCTCTACGACCGCTCCGATGTGGACGTGCGGGCACAGGAGGGACTGCCGCCGCGCTCCGGCCTGCTTTGGGGGGAGGAGCCGCCGGAGCCGCTGGTGGTGCTGGAAAACGGCCTCCGCTTCGCGGTGGATGTCCGGCGGGGGCACAAGACCGGCTTCTACCTCGACCAGCGCGAGAGCCGCGCCCGCCTTGCACCCTTCTGCGCCGGAGCGGAGGTGTTGGATGCCTTCTCCTATGCCGGAGGGTTTGGAGTTTACGCGGCGTGGGGTGGGGCGGCCCGCGTCACGCTGGTGGATAGTTCCGCCGCCGCCCTCGACCTGGCACGGCGCAACTTCGCCCTCAACGGCCTTGAGACTCCCGTCGAGTATGTGGAGGGGGACGTGTTCAGCGTCCTGCGAGGGTACCGCGCCCAGGGCCGCCGTTTCGACCTGGTGGTGCTCGACCCGCCGAAGTTCGCTCATCATCGGCGAGAGGTGCAGCGGGCGGCACGGGCCTACAAGGACATCAACCTTCTGGCCTTCCAGTTGCTCAGACCGGGCGGAATCCTGTTCACTTTCTCCTGCTCCGGGGCCATTTCCGCCGACCTGTTCCAGAAAATCGTCTTCGGCGCGGCGGTGGACGCCGGCCGCGAGGCGCAGATCATCGGGCGACTCTCCCAGGGGAGCGATCACCCCGTCGCCTTGACCTTCCCGGAGGGGGCCTACCTGAAGGGGCTCATCTGCCGGGCGGTGTAGGACAAGCCACAGCCTCAAAATCCCCAGACCGCTATGCCGACGAGAAGCAACCCCGCCAGCCCGGTCAGTGTGGCCTGTAGCCCCGCCCATCGTTCCTCGGAGAGCAGGTAAGCTGTGCTCCCCAGCAGCCAGGCCGCCGTCAGACCGCCCTCCACACCGGCCCACTCCCCCAAGAACCCGTGACGAATCAACGCCGCCGTCGCCAGCCACCCATCGAGCAGCGTCAGCGCCAGGTAGGCCGCCGACCAGTCCGTCCCCGGCCGGCGCACCTCCTTCACCGCCGGGGCGACCAGGACGGCCAGCGTCGCGCCGACGGCCCGCGCCCCCAGCCCCCCGCAGACCGTCACCGCCAGAAGCAACGGCGTCGCAGGAGCGGCCTCCACCGCCGCCGTCGCGACGTGGCGCAGCAGCCAGACCAGCGTCGCGCCGGTCAACGCCAGCGGCGGCGACAAGGCCAATCCATGCTCCCAGACGGTCTCCGCCCGCCTGAGACGCGGCGCGGCGACGGCGGCCAT
>JALWUZ010000722.1 GCA_027079895.1 Anaerolineae bacterium | reverse complement strand
CCCCCCACGACCTGTACTACGTCGTCGTCGAGGACCCGCTTCCGGCGGGCGGGGAGGCGATCAACCCGGAGTTGGCGACGACCAGTTTGTTGGAGCAGGGGGGCGTCCTCACCGGCGGAGGCGGCGCGAAGCGGTGGCCTGTGTTCTACCGCTGGTGGTGGCAGTGGTACAGTCGCAGCGAAATGCGGGACGACCGCGTGGTGCTCTTCGCCGACTACCTGCCGGCGGGCACCTACGAGTACGTCTACACCTTCCGGGCCACCCAGCCGGGCGAGTACAACATCATCCCGACGACGGCCCAGGAGATGTACTTCCCGGAGGTCTTCGGCCGGGGCGCGGGGCAGAGTTTGGTCATCAACCCGTGAGTGATTCACGGGGGTATGGACATCACGTCGTCTGGCTTCGAGGATGAATCCGGGCCGTTACTAGGACAGAGCAACAGACAACAGAAAGGGGGCGGGGAAATGTCGAAGGTCACGGTGCCGGCCGTCGGCCTGCTGTTGGCTTGTCTGGTGTCAATCATTCCACTGGCGTTGTCCTCCTGCTCTCCGACCGAGGGCACCCCCGGCGGGGCCAACGCCCCTATGAGCGAGATGAAAGCAGGAGACGCCATCGCCTTGCACTACTTCGAGCGCGTGCCGTATATGCACGCCACCGATGGCGTCGTCGTGGGGTTAGTCGCCGACCCGGCCCAGGAGGCATTCGAGCGGGCCGGTGTCCCTTTCTACTGGCATGAGACACCCCCCAAGCGGCAACTGTACATCATCCATCAGAACACCGGGCGGGACTGTCTGGTCGGCTGGTTCAAGAACGCCGAACGGGAGCGCATCGGCAAGTTCACCCTGCCGATCTACCAGGACGAGCCGACCGTCGCCCTGGCGCGGAGCGACGATGAGCGGCTGGTCTCCGGCGGCAAGGTGGAGGATCTGCTCGCCGACCGCGACCTCGTCCTTCTGGTCAAGGACGGCTTTTCCTACGGCCGGTTCCTCGACGGCCTGATCGCCAGCCTCTCTCCGCGGCGCATAACGACCACCGTCGGCAACGTCGAGATGCTGAAGATGATTCAGGCCGGACGGGCCGACTATCTCTTCGTCGCCCCGGAGGAGGCCGAAACTCTCATTATGACGGCCGGCTTCGCGGCCAGGAACTTCCAGATCATCCGGTTCTCCGATATGCCGCCGGGCGAGAAGCGGTACATCTGGTGCAGCCGGCAGGTCGAGGACGAGATCATCGCGCGGCTCGATGAGGCCATCCGCCAAAACGGGCCGCTCCCGTGACCGGGCGGGGAGTGAATCCCAAGCAGGTGAAGCGACGGTATGCGTGACAAGAGTATCCTGGGTCTGACCACGTTGTTGTTGAGCGCGGTGTTGAGCCTGTTCATCGTCGAGTACGAACTGTTCGTCATCGGCGGTCAGCAGGAGGCCGTGCGCACTTACGCCCGCGTAGTCGCCACGTCTATGTGGAACTTCGAGCCCCAGGCTCCCCGCGACTACCTGGAGATCATCGCCGCCCAGCAGGATTACAAGCGGATCTGGGTGGAGACTCCGGACGGCAATCTCTTCGTGAGCGCGTGCGGCGGGCTGGACAGCCGCTTGGACCGCTATCTGGCGCGGCTGGGGCTCATCCGCCTCATCTCCTTCAGCGCACCGGTCGAGTACGAGGGTGAGATCATCGGTGTTGTGACGGCGGAGTGGTGGAATCAGAGCATCTACGTGGACGGCATCGCCACCTTCTTCGCGCTCCTGATACTGGTCATCGTGTGGATGTATCTGCGCCTCGCGCGGGCGAAACAGGATTTGGAACTCCGGGTGCAGGAGCGCACCGCCGAGGTCTCCCGCTTGCAACATCTTCTCCAAAACATCGCCGACTCGATGCCCTCGGCCCTCATCACGGTGGACGCCGCCGGGCGGGTGCTGACCTGGAACCCGGCCGCGACTCAGTTGACCGGCCGGCAGAGGGACGATGTGCTGGGCCGCTCGCTGTGGCAGATGTGCCCGATACTGAGCGCGTACCGCGAACCGTTCGAGGCGGTGGTTGACCGGGGGCAGGTCGTTCACCTCCACGAGGAACGCATGCCGACGCCGGAGGGGAAGACCTACTGGGACGTGAGCATCTTCCCCCTGGTGGCCGACGACGTGCGCGGGGCCGTCCTCCGCATTGACGACGTGACCCAACGGGTGCATTTGGAGAAAGAGGTGCTCCATTCGGCGAAGATGGCGAGCGTCGGGCGGCTGGCGGCCGGCGTGGCCCACGAGATCAACAATCCCCTGAGCGGGATTGCGCAGAGCGTGCAACTGGTCATGCGGGCTCTTGACGTCGGCCTGGACGACACCCGGAGGCGGCTGAAGGAGATGGGACTGGACCCGGACGCCCTGGGCCGTTACCTGGCGGCCCGCCGGGTGCTGTTCTACCTGAAGGGAGCGCGGCAGGCGGGGGAGCGGGCGGCGCGGATCGTCTCCGACCTGCTGACGTTCTCCCGCAAGCCACTGGGCGGCTTCACCTCCCACGACCTGAACGACCTGGTCGAGCGCACGCTGGTACTGGCGGAGACCGATTACGACCTCGGCCGGGGGTACGATTTCAAGGATGTCGTGGTGGTGCGGGAACTGTCGCCGAACCTGCCGCGCGTGATCTGCGACGGCCAGCAGATTCAGCAGGTCATCCTCAACTTGGTGCGCAACGCGGCCCAGGAGATGCTCCGGGCGGAGGCGACGCTCGCGGCGCGGGAGGAGGGCTGGCGTCCCCGGCTGGTGCTGCGCACCTCGTTGACCGAGGACGGTTCCTATCTGCGGCTGGAGGTGGAGGACAACGGCATGGGGCTCACGCCGGAGGCCCGCGAGCATTTGTTCGAGCCGTTCTTCACCACCAAAGAGGTGGGGGTGGGGACGGGGCTGGGACTGTGGCTCTGTTGGTCCATCGTCGTCGAGCGGCATCACGGTCGAATCTGGGGGGAGACGCTGCCGGAGGAGGCGGGGGGCCACGGGACCCGTTTCATCGTGGAACTACCGCTTGCGCCGTGACGAGTGAGCCTGTTCTCGTCGGCGACGGATAAATCCGCCGCCTGGGGCGCCGGCGACGGATGAATCCGCCGCCTGGGTCTCCTTCCTCGCTCCCACGCTCTGCGTGGGAGCGGGAGCCGGCCCCTGACGCGGAGCGTCAACCCGCCGTTCCCACGCTGGAGCGTGGGAACGAGGTGGTGGACGCGCGGGAGCGTGGGTAACGAGCCTGTTCACCGGCGACGGATAAATCCGCCGCCTGGGTTCGGGCCTCACGCCCAGGCAGCGCATTCCATGCGCTGCCGCCGGAGGTCGTCGCGCCTGTTCACCGGCGACGGATAAATCCGCCGCCTGGGTTCGGGCCTCAGGCCCAGGCAGCGCATTCCATGCGC